>CAMZKG010000166.1 GCA_947311105.1 uncultured Saprospiraceae bacterium | reverse complement strand
CCGCTACACCGCTACACCGCTACACCGCTACACCGCTACACCGCTACACCGCTAAACCGCCACACCGCTACACCGCTACACCGCTAAACCGCTACACCGCTAAACCGCTATGCCGCTAAACCGCTACACCGCTACACCGCTAAACCGTTAAACCGTCAATCCATGCCTATTATAAAAAAGAGTAGTTATCCAGGAGCGCCGCATCGCTTGTTTAATGGACATTTGCAGACGATTATACCTAGTTTGCAAGATAAAAATGGGACATTGCCCTATGAGCGTCAGCGGTTTACGTTGAGTGATGGGGATTTTGTCGATTTGGATTGGTTGAAGGGTGGAAATAAGAAGTGCGCTTTATTGATACATGGCTTGGAAGGGGGGAGTCAGCGTAAATACTTGCGTAAAATGGCGAGTTTTCTTCATGAAAAAGGATGGGATATATTGGCATGGAATGCACGGTCTTGTAGTGGGGAAATGAACAAGGCTTTTCGGCTGTATGAGCATGGGGAGATAGGAGATTTGACGGAAGTCATCCACGATGTGAATGCCAAAGGAGATTATGAGCAGATGGTTTTGGTGGGGTTTAGTATGGGCGGGAGCATTGTGATTAATTATTTGAGTCGGATGGCGGATTCGTTGCCGAAAATGGTTACTCATGGGGTTGCGATATCGACCCCTTGCAATTTGGGGGAGTGTGCTGACCAGCTCGATAAATGGGATAATTATCTTTATCGTAATAAATTTAAGCGTAAGCTCTACAAAAAGATAAAACATAAAGCGGAGCAGTTTCCAGGAAGGATAGATGTGTCTAAATTGTCGGAAGTCAATTGTTGGCGAGACTTTGACGAGTTCTTTTCTGCGCCCGTCAATGGGTATGCTAGTGCCGAAGATTTTTATAAAAAAGCGTCAGCCGGCAACCATGTGGCAGGCGTAAAAGTCCCAACTTTGCTAATCAATGCAAAGAATGACCCTTTTTTGACCCCATCCTGCTCGCCTTTTGAGATTGCCCAAAACCATCCAAATTTCTACCTAGAAGTGACAGAAAATGGGGGGCATGTCGGTTTTCCAGATAAGGATGAAAAGGCATATTGGCTAGGTCAGCGGGTCGAAGAGTTCATTTTTTCTGCAAAAAAGTGTTAATTTTTTGTTAGGCAGGTTTCGATAGTTTTTTGGTGCTTTCGCAAAATATTTATTCGTAATATCTATTGTGAGCCGAAGAAAAGTTGGAAGTAGGCCTTTTGTTTTTTGTGGATATATGCGTTTTATCGAAAGGTAATGTTGTTTTGTTTGAATAAGAGCAAATTATATTTTATCTTTGTGGCGTAGTGGCGAATTTTCTAAACAATAAAAGACGCCAATAAAAAAGAACATTATAATTTGGTTTTATTTGGTTAGGGCTGAGATAGCGCGTGGTTGCGCTATCTCTTTTTTTATTTAGTATGCATGAAATATTAAATTTGTGTACCTTTGTGACATTGTTAAACTAAAATAAACTCAACAATGACTAAAAAAATCTTACTCGTACTAGGTATAGTCTTCTCAGGGGTTTTTCTTTTTGCGCAAGCAGATGATAAACGTCTTGAAGAAGTGGCAAAAATGGCTAAACAAGAAGCCAAAGATGGATGGCTCAAAGGTGGTGGCATCGGACTTGATTTGACAGGTCTAAAGCTAATCAATCCTAGAGTTGGAGCTGGTGACAATAAATTCGGTGTCGGTGGGCTAGGGACTTTCTTCTTTAATTACAAGAAAGGCAAAGACTATTGGAACAATGGAATTAACTTTCAGTTGGCTGTCCAAAACTTCCAGCTTGGAGCAAAAACTAAGTATCAAAAGAATCTAGACGTGATTCGTTTTAATTCTAGATATGGTCACCAAATCAAAAATAAGCTATTTGGGGCGATTGATTTTGGTGTAGAGACTTTAATGTTGCCTACTTATCCAGGTAATTTTACATCTGGCGAAGCTGGAGAAAATCCGATTGCGCAGTTGTTTTCTCCTGCTAGGATTACTTTGTCTCCAGGTTTGGACTACAAGCACGATGATCACTTTTCTGTATTCTTTGCACCTGTCGGTCTAAAGATTATCTATGTAGCGGATCAGGATATTGCTAACTTGGGTATCCACGGTACTAAGCTAGTCGATGAAAATGACCTTACCAAAGGGTATGAAAAAATGGACTTACAAGCAGGAGCCAACTTGCAGGCTAAGTACAATAATAAGTACCTTAACGACAAAGTGTCTTATACAACTAAGTTAGATTTGTTTTCTAACTACCTTCATAACCCACAAAATATTGATGTACTTTGGGGGCATTCTTTGGATATTGCGATCACAAAGGGGCTTTCTTTGGCATTAATGGGTGAGTTGTTTTATGACCATGACATCTTAGTTAACTTTGATAGAAACGAAGATGGAGCTTATGCTGGTTCTGGTGATGAATTGGCACACCGTACTAGTATTACTACTGGTTTTTACTTGAAGTACAGCAAAATCTTCTAAGATTTGTAGCTAAAATTAATATGGAAGCAGCCAATTGAGTCATTCGATTGGCTGCTTTTTTATGTTTTTGTATCAAAAAGAATGGAATTAGTCGAAAAAAGCAAAGTTTCTCATTTCTTTTGATATATTTGCTGAAGATGCTAATTGGGCATCATAAACAAAATGAGAAAATTATGAACCAACAAAAATGGATACCGAGATTAGTGATAGGATTATTTGTGATTATCCTGATTTCTAGTTTTTTGGGGACGATGTTTTTGACCATAAAACCTGGACAGCGGGGAGTGATATTTAGACAGTTTTCTACTGGACTGGACAAAGAGCATATTTTTCAGCCAGGTTTTCATTTGGTGGCTCCCTGGAATAGGATGAATTTATATGATGTCAAGGAACAGCAATTGGAAGAGCAGATGGATGCGCTTTCCAGCAATGGGTTGAGCATCAAAATGGATGTAACGGTACGTGTTTATCCGGTTTATGATAAGATAGGGTATTTGCACGAAGAATTTGGAAAAGACTATATAGAGTCCTTAGTGCGTCCCGAAATACGCTCTAGTGTCCGTAAGATGATTGGACGATATACACCGGAAGAGTTGTATTCGACTAAGCGGGATGAATTGCAGAAGCTGATAGAAAAGGATTTGGGCGGTGAGCTCAAAGCGAATAATGTAGAGTTGCGAGCGGTTTTGATTCGTTCGGTGGAGCTCCCAAAAACATTGCAGGCCGCCATTGAGCGCAAGCTAAAATCAGAACAAGAGTCTTTGGAATATGAATATCGGTTGCAGAAAGAACGCAAAGAAGCAGAGCGTATCATCATTCAGGCGCAAGCCAAAGCAAAGGCCAATGAAATTTTGAGCGCTAGTTTGACAGACAAAATATTGAGAGACAAGGGGATAGATGCTACTTTGAAGCTGTCGGAGTCTCCAAATTCTAAAATTGTTATCGTAGGCGGTAGCAAAAATGGAGGACTTCCCTTAATTTTGGGCAACCAATAAGACCAATATGTCGCTTGAAGTACAGCGATTTTGAAGAATCCTTTTTATTACTAGATGGCTAACTAGCTTTCGCAAAAAACTAAGTTCTTATGCCTATTAGAATGGAAAAAGATCCCGAAGATCCGCGGAGACAACGGGAAAAAGATTATTATGACAATGATAGAAATCGCCGTGGCGGTGGCGGTATCGGGGGCATTATCCCGATGATACTCATGATGCTTTTTAGGGGCGGTGGGAGTAAGAAAACGATTATGCTTCTAGTGGCTGCCGGGGCCGTATGGTATTTTTTCTTGGGCGGTTCGCAGATGCTTAATGGCGGCGGTGGCGCTACAAATAATGATCCCAATTCTTATTTTTCAGGGGCGGAGCTTAGCCAAAAAGAATATGATAAGGCCGAAGTTTATGAGCCGCTTGCCGAAGGCTATGGCAATAGTTTGCCGTCCGCTACGTCTTTGTTGCAATATGCCCCAAAGCGTGGTTTTCAAGGGCGCCAAGGCTCTTGTGTCGGTTGGGCTTCGTCCTATGGGGCGCGTACAATCATGCAAGCAAGAGCGACGGGGGCTAATCCCAATAGTGTGGTCTTTAGCCCGTCATTTTTGTATAATCAAATTGCCTTGCAAGGATGTCAAGGCGCTTATATGCGCAATGCCATGAAGGTTTTGCACGAAAGGGGAGATTTGCCGATGCGTGATTTTCCTTATGATGAGAATACTTGCAGCAATAGTCCTAGTCGTGCGGATATGGAGCAAGCTGCTCAATATAAAATCAAAGGTTACAACCGTCTTTCGGTGGATGCCGATAGATATGGTACCAACCTGAAAGCGGTAAAACAAAACCTAGCTCAAGGGGCGCCTGTGGTCATTGGGGCTATGGTCGGCGGTAGTTTTATGGAGAATATGCGGGGCAAAGATGTATGGATTCCTACCCGCAATGACTATAATATGCGTGGATTTGGCGGTCATGCCATGTGCGTGATTGGCTATGATGACAACAAGGCGGGCGGTGCTTTCCAAATCATGAATAGTTGGGGGCCAGATTGGGGCGATAATGGTGTGGCTTGGATACGATACGATGATTTTTCTCATTTTACCAAAGAAGCTTATGGCTTATATCCTATGGGTAAGGCCAAAGACCCTAATTTTGACCCTAATAAATTGGCGGTTGAATTTGGGCTAGTGGATGTCAATACCAAGCAATTTATCCCCTTGCGGGAAAAAAATGGAAAGGTGTTTGCGACGGTTAATCCCATCAAAAAAGGTGATAAATTCAAAATTGCGGTTGCCAATAGCGTGGAGTGCTATATCTATGTTTTTGGGCAAGAAACGGACGGTTCGAGTTATGTTTTGTTTCCTTATACCAAAAAGCATTCGCCTTATTGTGGGATTACAGGTACTCGATTGTTTCCCAAAGACTATTCTATGAAAGCGGATGATTTAGGGTCTAGAGATCGCATGGCTATTTTGATTACCAAAGAACCTGTTGATTTTACGGCCGCCAATAATGCGCTTAACGCTAGTTCTGCTAGCCGATATCTTGATAAATTTGAACAGGTAATCGGTGACGATCAAGCCACTAATGTGCGTTACAAAGCAGGGAAAACTGTCGCCTTGGAATGTGAATTGAACGGTAAGGCGGGCACTTTCGTCATTATTGAATTGGATAAACGGTGATTTTTTTGTGGCGGTATCGTGCGATACCGCCACAATTAACAATCCATTAAAACAAAATTTAACATATAGCCCTTTACAGCATCAATTTTATTATATATCTAACATCGCCTTAACGTCTCTTAACATTTGATTGCCCTTTCTTTGCCTTATCGTTTTACACAAAAACATAAGCAAATGAAAAATCTAAGAAATGCAATCATCGCCGTCATTTTATTAATGACCATCCAAGCACAAGCACAGGTAAAAGTAGGTGTCTTAGGGGGCATCAATGCTAGTCAATTTAATATGCCATTGACTAAAGAAATTGGCGTGTTGAGTATTAATAAAGGTATTGGTACGACCGTCGGTGTTTTTGCCACAACTCCTTTGTATGGGCCATTGAGTGTCCGAACTGAAGCCAATTACATGGTGCGTAATTATGCTGTTAAGATTGATCCTTCTCAATTTGAGCAAACTTCAAATATTCCTTTTAGCCTTACGGCAAATCTAAAAAGTAAGTACTATGAGATTCCGGTGATGTTGCAGGTCGATTTGGGGCAAGGACCGGTCGGGGCATATTTGCTTGGCGGAGCAGCGATATCAGGATATTTGAATAGCAGCTTGGGGGTAGGCGTCTTGGGTACACAGTTGGTGAGAATTCCTATTAATAACATCGGCTTTCGCAAAACAGAATGGAGTGCCATCGGTGGGGCAGGGATGCGCGTAAATATGGGCTTTGGGGACTTTATTTTAGAAGGACGCTATCAGGCAGGATTGACAGACTTGGTTACGGTACCTTCTATTAAAGGGGTGAATTTGACACCCAGAAACAGAAATAATTCCTTTGTATTTAAGGCTGGCGTCGCCATTCCTATTGGTCGATAAATCTCCATTGAGCAAGAGAATCTAAGTAGTTTGAAGCAATAAAAAACATAGTCTTAAGCAAACAATTGCCATTAAAATAGCCATTAGGAGTTCTCCTTTTGGCTATTTTTTATTTCACATTTCCCACCCAAAATAAAATTCTTAGCATCTTGGTAGAAAGTAAAATTAAAAATAAATATAATGAGCAAAAGAATTTCTACAGAATTAAATGCCAGTTCAATGGCGGATATCGCTTTCTTGCTATTGGTTTTTTTCTTGGTGACAACGACCATGAATCCTGATAAAGGTATTACGGTGAAGCTTCCTGCTTGGGCTGATGCGCCACCAAAAACAGAGGATATCTTGAAACGAAATGTCTTCTCTATACTGGTAAATAGTGAGAATGAATTATTGGTTAGGGGCGAGCCAGTTGATGTGGAAGACTTGCGTCAAAAAGCCAAAGAATTTATTGCAAATCCTGATAGAAATCCCAATTTGCCTTCTGCACCCAACAAGGCAATCATCTCTTTGAAAAATGATCGGGCAACGGAATATAAGCACTATCTGCTGGTTTACAATGAGTTAAAAGCCGCATATCGGGAGCTATGGGATGTAGAAGCGATGAAATTGTATGGGCAGAATTATAACGATTCACTGTCGGACAAGCAAAAGAAAATCATTCGGTCAAAATATCCTTTCATCCTTTCGGAAGCAGAACCTACTCGTAGATAAAATTCACGAATTTTATCTACTAGTTTGGTTGAGCTAGGATTTTGCCTAAAAAAAATCGCTCTAAAAGCAAAGCGACAAAATATTCATATCATCTAAAAATTTACTCATCATGAATGACAATTACGCACAACGTTTTGGTATTGGATTTATCATTGCCATGATTTTTGTATTGATAATGTTTCAATGGACATTTCCTGTAAAGGATGTAGGCTTGCCCAAAATAATTGATGATATTGATGATGTGGAGCATGTTGTATTGATGCCGACGCCTACGATTATAGAGAAGAAAGATAAAAAGGAATTTGTAAAAATAGAATTAGCAAAATCTAATATTAAGTTAGTTGATGAAGTTAAAATTGACTTTGAAGACGTCGTAGAGATGCGAGAAGTGATAGGCTTAGTTGATTTAGCCCAAATTGCGAGCGTAAGTATTCATGAAAAGAAGGCGCTTAAAAAGCCACCCGTAAAAGTGAAAAAGCCAAGGATAAAAGAAGAGCGAGATGTTTTTGTTGCTGTCGAAGAGATGCCAAGATTTGGGGACTGTGAAGAGAGTGGGCGGGGTAAGCTAGATGATTGTTCTACTCAAAAGTTATTGGCCTTTCTAGCAGAAGAAATTGAATATCCAACCATCGCTAGAGAAAGCAATATTGTAGGTCGAGTCATTGCCGAGTTTGTGGTTGAAAAGGATGGAAAAGTCCGCCAAGTAAAGATCCTGCGAGACATCGGTGGCGGATGCGGACAAGAAACCGTCAGGGTATTAAAAAAAATGCCGAAATGGACACCTGGGCATCAACAAGGGAAGCCCGTAAGGGTAAGATACGTTGTCCCTGTAAAATACCAATTGGATTAGGTTATTTCCTTTTCTCTAAAAAATGGAGAAGAACACCAATTAATCCACCACCAATGACGCTCACAGCCACAAATTTGAGCGCATTGAATTTGTATTCAAGTGCCCCTTGAAAATAAACGTCCACCGCCACGCCCGCCAGTGCCATTAAAATTCCGAAAGGGATTCCCTTTTTTACAATCGCATCAAGCATTTTTTTTCACAAAGGTAGATAAAATTCATGAATTTTATCTGCCCTTAAAAAAATTCACGAATTTTATCTAACTAGCAATCAGCAACGCTATTGCTAGACACCCGAACGGCCGTTCGGCTCGACATCCCCTAAGCCCTTCTACTTTCAGCATCAATCAATACCCAAACAAAGTCTCCAAATCCAAGATTTCCACGTCTCCGATCGACTTCAAAAACTCCATATCCACTTGGTTTGCATCTCCAAGTACCAAATAAGAAAATTTTCGATTTTTGATGAATTTTTGCTGAAAAGCGACCAAGTCAGTAGGCGTCACTTTCGTTAAAAATTCATATTTATCTTTACGTAAGTCACGATTTATGCCCAATTTTTTATTTGACTCCCACTCCCAAAAGACATTATCGGGTGCAATTCTTTCTGTCTCAACTTTTTTGACCAAAGAGTTAGCGGCTGCCTGAATGGCACGTTCGTGAAAGGGCATTTCGTCGATAATATGTCGAAGTTCGGAGACAGCGTCTTTAAGCTTGTCAGGCTGCGTGCCCACAAAGGCTTGGATATAGTGCGCATCATCCTTTTCCGTAGGTGTCCTATAATAGGCATAAGTCGAATAGGCAAATCCTTTAGACTCCCGAATCTCCTGAAAAACAACACTAGACATGCCTATCCCAAAATATTCATTCCACAAAGAACTGATCAAATACTCGTCCAAATCAAAGTGATTAGTCCCCCTAGACATCATCAGGACTTCTACCTGCACCATCGGAAAATGAACAAAATATACTTTGTTTTTTTCGGTCGGAACTTCATGATAAATTTTCGCGGGCAAGACTGGTTTTAGCGGAAGCGCTACTTGATGATGCTTATCTAAAATACTAACAACATCGGGTTCTTCCAATGTTCCATAAAAGTAAATATGATGCTCATAACCTAACAAACTTTTAATTTGCTCCACCAATTCTTCTGCCTTCATATTTTTTAAAACAGACTCATCCAAACGATCCGTAAATGGTGAATCAGCACCATAATAGGCAAAATTCACTAATCCATTTTTTAGAATCCGCTCCTTACTCTTCTTGGCATCGACTCGACTCGTCAAAATATCTTGCACAAAAGCTTTCAATTTTTCGTCATCCCCGACCACATTATTTAATAGGTGCTCAAACAAAGCGACACCTTCATCAAATGACTCTTCCAGTCCGTCTAATTTTACATAAATCTTCTTGTTACTTCCGTAAACTCCAAAATTTAGTCCTAATCTAAAAAAGGCGATTTGTAATTCTTCCGCTGAATATTTATCTGTACCTAGGTAGGTAAGATATTGAATAGCCAACTTCAAAAGCTTGCTACTATTCTTGCCCATATCAAAAATATAACGCAAAGAAAAAGTCGCATTATGGGGATTTTTGACCATATCCAAACGAATGCCATTGCTTAGCGTGGTAGAGTGAATCTCCTTTTCAAAATCCACAAAAACAGGCGCTAAAGATGCTGTTTTTTGTTGCCGAAAATCTTTAAAAAAGTCCGATTCTGCATCACGATTTACTTCTAAAGGTGTAATCGTTGGCTTTTCCACTTTTATAATACTAGTATCATCTCCCGTTAACTTTTGCACTACTACATAGTTGGTTTTGAAGCACTTACGTGCAAAATCCACCAAATCTTCTTTGGAGATAGCCTCCATTTCTTTATACAGATTTATGACTTTGCTCCAATCAAGCCCTACTGTAAAAGCATGTGTAAGCGCATCAACACGAGCCTTGTTGGACTCGAGAGACTTCATGTCCCGATACTTATAATCTCTAATCACCGCATCCAACATCCAATCAGGAAACTTCCCTTCTTTGAGCAACTCGACTTGCGCCAAAAGTAAGCGTTCAATCTCTTCTAAGCTCTGCCCTTCTCGGGGCTTGCCATACATCATAAATAAGCTGTAATCTTCATGCTCACTAAAATAAGCATAGGCATCCAACAGCTCCTGTTTATTGATTAAATTTAAATCTATTAATCCAGCCTTGGTATTAAATAATACTCCTTTTAGCAAATGGTAATAGGCAGCATCATTTGAGTTGGCACCTTCAAAACGCCACGATAATTGTAAATATTCAGCTTCTTGTCCATAGACTTTTTCTCGAATAACTTCCTTAATTTCTGGCTGCGGCTCAAACTCATACTTAGGAATATCTTTCGCTTCCAACTGCCCAAAATATTTTTCCGCAAGGACAACGACCTGCTCCGGGTCAAAGTCGCCTGCCATCATTATCCCCATATTATTGGGACGATAATAATTACTAAAAAACTCCTGAATCTTATAATGTGACGGATTTTTCAAGTGCTCGCCTTTCCCGATTGTCGTCTGAGCATAGCTATGGGTCGGAAATAGAGACTCGTTTAGGACTTTATAGACCTTACGAAAATCTTTATCTTGATTGATATTAAACTCTTCATAAACAGTTTCCAACTCCGTATGAAACAGACGCAAAACCACCATCTTGAATCGCTCCGACTCCAGCTGCATCCATCGCTCAATTTCGTTAGATGGAATGTCATTGACATAGACTGTTTGTTCGAGCCAAGTATAAGCATTGGTTTTTTCTGCCCCTAAGACACTTACAAATTTATCGTATTCATTGGCTGCCACATATTTGGCCGCTTCATTGGAGACTTCGTCTATTTTTTTATAGATTTCTTTGCGCTGCTTATGGTCTGTTGTTTGGCGATATTCTTCATACAAATCTGCAATCTGCTCCAGTTTCTTCTTTTCTGTAGCCCAATCTAGCGCCCCAATTTTAGATGTCCCTTTAAACATCATGTGCTCCAAATAGTGCGCTAATCCAGTCGTTTCTTTGGGATCATGTTTGGAGCCAGCCCTTACAGAAATATTGGTAAAAACCCTAGGCGCATCCTTATTGACACTCAAAAAGAGCTGCAAGCCATTAGAAAGGGTATATTTTTGAACATTAATCGGATCATTGTCAAATTGCTGAAAGGAAACAGCATCCACCATCATTTTTGCCATATCTTATTAGTTGTTTGTCAGGTAGTTAATAACACACTACTCTCGTTTTGGTTCTAGGGCTGCAAAGATAGGCTTTTTTGGGGTTTTATATCTTGAGCTTGGTTCGGTTAGTAAGATTTCTCACTTAATACTCTCATCACTTGTTAGCCAAGGTTGAGTCATCTCCAGTTAAACGATGATTTTGGGGCTGGTTTCAGTTGCACAATTGAGTCCACTCCGAAAAGTCAATATTCTTTTTTATTTGGAGATTTCGCAAAATTTTATTCCGTGAGACCAATTTTTAGGCTGGTTTCAGTTGAACGATTGCACGATTGCACAACAAAAAAGGTTTAAGAAACCCTAGTTTTACTCTACTTGCTTCGTATTTTTATCTTTCACGCTTTTGCTTGGCAAGGTTTCTCAAACCGCACAATTGAACCAAATAAAGTTTTGCTCCACTCCTTAGTTAGAGACTACAATGACATTTCGGAGTAAGCTCAAGGTATAAGCCATCACAAATTCTCCAAAATAAAATCAGTCATCTTCGTAAATAGGTGCAGGCGTGTCTTGCCTCCATAAATTCCATGATTCTTATTGGTGTAGATGTAGGTATCGTATTGCTTATTAGCTTCCACCAATGCTCTAGCCATTTCTGCAGAATTTTGAAAATGTACATTGTCATCTGCCAAGCCATGAACCAGCAAATATTTCCCTTTTAATTGATCAGCAAAATAGATGGGTGAGTTATCATGATACCCCTTTGGATTTTCCTTTTCCGTCCGCATAAATCTCTCTGTATAGATACTGTCATACCATTTCCAATTTGTCACTGGGGCTACCGCGATGCCCATCTCGAAGACATCGTTGCCCTTCAGCAGACAAAGCGAAGACATATACCCACCATAGCTCCAACCAAAAATCCCTGTTCGTTTTTCATCAATGAAAGGCTTGGCACTCAAGTACTTAGCTGCTTCTATCTGGTCTATTGTTTCATAATGCCCAAGTTGCATATAAGTCATTTTTTTAAATTCTGCTCCGCGTCCGCCTGTACCGCGATTATCCACGCAAGCTACGACATAGCCTTTTTGCGCAAGCATCTGAAACCACCAATAAAATGCGCCCATCCATTTATCTGTCACTTGCTGATTGCCTGGACCGCCATAGAGATACATAAATAGTGGGTACTTTTTATTAGGATCAAATAGTGGCGGCTTAATCATATATCCATTTAATTGGACTCCTTCTGTGGTCTCAAAATCAAAAAACTCCACTGAAGTACAACCGTGATTCTTGATTTCATCGATGATTGGTCGATTGTCTTGGAGCACCCTGATTGGCTTACCCGAATTCGTATAAATGGTATAAGTATCAGGCTTATTAATCGTCGAATGAGTCAACGTGTAGTAGTCAAAAGTGGGACTAAAACTAATTTCATTCCACCCTCTCTGTTTGGTTATTCTGGTTTTTTTTCGCCCTTTCAAATTGATGGCATAGACGTCTCTTACTTTAGGTCCCCTTTCGGAAGATTGGTAGTACAGGACTTTTCGGCGTTTGTCGAAACCTTGAAATTTTGTTACGCCCCATTTACCTTTAGTTATCTGCTTGCGCAAATGCCCATCTAAATCATACAAATAGATGTGGTTAAAACCACTCCGATCACTTGTCCAAAGAAATTGATTGCCGTCTGGCAAAAAGGTCAGATTATTATACTCATCGACATAATATTTGCTTTTTTCTTCCAAAAGGATGGTCGAAATGCCCGTTTTTGCATCTACCTTGAAGAGTTTCAAGTGGTTTTGATGGCGATTTAGATGGATAAATGTCAAGGTATTTGGGTCTTTAGACCATTGAATTTTAGCGATGTATGTGTCTTTATCTTTACCTGTATCTACTTTAATTTTTTTTGCGGAAGCGATGTCATAAATATACAAATCCACGACTGAATTTTTCTCCCCCACCTTTGGGTATTTAAAGGTGTAAGGCTGTGGATATACATCGTCATTGTAATAATTTAAGGTATATTCCTTCACTTCCGATTCATCAAAACGATAATAGGCAATTTTCTTGCTATCAGGCGCCCATTGATACGCTCGCACTAGTCCTAATTCTTCTTCATAGACCCAATCCGATGCTCCATTAATGATGTGATTCACCTTGCCATCCGACGTAATTTGAGTCACTTGATTAGACGATAAGTCCTTGACATACATGTTATTATCATAGACAAAGGCAATTTTCTTGGAGTCGGGGCTCAAGAGTGCATACATTTGCTTTCCTTTCGGAAAAACAGGTGTCTGACGCTTGGTCTTTAGGTCAAAAACAATGTGATTCGCCCGAGTAGAATGCCTATAAATGGACTCCACATCTTTCGTAAAAACAATTTTTTCTTCATCTTCCGAAAAACGATAATCCGCAAAGTCGGTCAAACCTACTTCATTACCATCAAAAATCACACCCGCACTTTGCCCTGTATTTATATCGTATTTCAGGATTTGGTTGCCCTCCTGTCGGGAATAATGACGACCGTCTTTCATAAACCTAAATCCCGGTACCGAGCGCGCGTATAACTTGGCACTATACCATATATCTTGAAGTTGGATTTTTTCTTGGGTAATGCCACTTGCATTTAGCACCAGCATCAAAAAGAAGACTGCTATGTATCTCATTGGTTTTTATTTTTTACAAATATAGGGTAAAATTTGATTTCTAGTTGCTAGTTGCTAGTTTCTAGATCGTGGGATGTCGAGCCGAACGACCGTTCGTCTGTCTAGCAATCGGTTCTAGTTGCTGAACGCTAGTTTCTAGATGCTGGTTGCTGGACGCTAGAGCGTGGGATGTCGAGCCGAACGGCCGTTCGGGTGTCTAGCAATCGGTTCTAGTTGCTGAACGCTAGTTTCTAGATGCTAGTTGCT
>CAMZKG010000165.1 GCA_947311105.1 uncultured Saprospiraceae bacterium | reverse complement strand
CGATTATACTTATTCTTGGCTTAACCAATCTAGTACTAGCACATCTTTAAACAACATTGAAGGTGACAAATCTTATTACGTAACTGTCACAGGCACTACAGGCTGTAAGGGTACAAAAAGCACATTTGTCACCGAGCCAGACCCTATTGATGTGAGCCTTTCGGCAACACCCGTAACTTGTGCGGGAGATAAAGACGGATCTGTTACGGTGGCTCAAATCACCGGAAATGTAGGCCCCTACTCTATCCTATGGGATAACAAAGCAGGATCTTCGACCCAATCAACTGTAACTAACCTAAGTGGAGATTTATACAACGTCACGGTAACCAACCCTAATGGATGTACAGGCTCTAGCCACGTCCAAGTAAAAGAAGCGCCTAATTTCTCCCTTAAAAAAGTAGTCACAAGAGACCCTGATTGCAGTGGTGATAGCAATGGAGCGGTCACACTAGCACTTGAAGGTGGCGCACTTCCCTACCAGTTCAATTGGTCTGATGGAAGTACAGAAAATAATATTGACAATGTAATTGGCGGAACTTATAGCTATACCGTGACAGATGCCTATGGCTGTGTACTTACTGATGCAGCGACATTAATTGATCCTCCACCAGTAATTGCTACTACTACCACTTTGGAGCCGGTCTGTTTTGGCGAAAGCAATGGAAATATCACCATCTCCGCCACAGGAGGCAGCCAAAGCTACGAATATAGCCTTAATAACATCTCTTTTTCAACTAACAACGTCATGGAAGACATGAGCGCTGGCGTCTATCCGATATATATCAAAGACGACAAAGGTTGTTTATTTGTTGACACAGCCACCTTGATTCAGCCACCTTTATTTAGCTTGGATGCAGGACCCAATTTACAATTGAGCTATGCTGAAGTAACCGAAATATCCATCGAAGCCAACAATGCGACTGGAGAGATTAACTTAATGGTCATTGACCCATTAGCTGGAGTAACAGAATGCTATGGTTGTTATGACATTAATATCAATCCAAAGTATCATGGAATTTATCAAGTCGTTGCAACCGACGAAAAAGGATGTATCGCTAGAGATGAAATTGATATCGCCATCACTCGTGACCAACAATTTTTAGTACCAACAGCTTTTACACCTAATGGAGATGGAGCCAATGACTATCTGACTTGTCACACAAAAAATGAAGCGAAAGTAAACTATTTCAGAGTTTATGATCGTTGGGGTGGCTTAATATATGAAAAACAAACAGGCGTCTCTAATCGGGAAAACACAGGATGGGATGGGTATGCCAAAGGAAAAAAGATGCCAGCTGGCACTTATATTTGGACGGCAAGTGTTTCATTTGACAATGGTGAATATATAGAATTTAAGGGACAAACCACCTTAATTCGATAAAACAACACGAAAAACTAACTAAATTCAGCTAGTTTTTGACCAAAGCGATAAAAAAGGTTTGATTATCGCAAAAAATTAAATAACTTTGGAGAGTCAGCCAAAACTGATTCCCATAAAGTCGGCACTTATGAAATACATTTTCTTTACCTTATTCTTTTTTGCGCTTACGCTAAATAGCCTTTTGGCGCAAGATCCGCACTTCTCGCAGTTTGCAGCGGCTCCATTAGAAGTCAACCCTGCCATGTCGGGTGTTTTTAATGGCAAGTTCAAAGCCAACTTAAACTATCGCTCTCAATGGGGCAGCATCATTGGGTCGGATGCTTTTACTACAGCGGCGGCTTCTTACGACATCCAATTTGGTAGCGTCGGTGATGGAGATTACTTCTCCTTCAATGTCAATATGCTTAGAGATGAAGCTGGTGCCGCCAAAATTAGCCTAACAAAAGGTAATCTTGGTGTAGCCTATCACAAAAAAATGTGGGACGGTCAATTTGGTCGAACACCACAGTATTTAATTGTTGGTGCGCAAGCAGGATTTGGACAATATGCCTTAAACTCTGGCAACCTTTGGTTTTCCAGCCAATACGATGCTAGCACCGTAAGCGTGGACTATAATGCGCCTACCAATGAACCTTGGGTCACAAATGCCGCCCCACATTTCAACTTTAATGTTGGTGCCTTATGGTATTCTATTTTGGGTGATGACTTTAGCATCTATGCAGGTGGCGCCATGCAACACCTCAACCAACCCAACGTCTCCTTTTATGATGACGAGATAAAATTAGACAAAAAATTAACGGGACTACTCGGTGGACAAATCCCCCTTTCCAGAGAAATCAGTCTTTTACCTGGTATTGTGGTTATGAAGCAAGGCCCGGCCTTCCAGTCCGTTTTTGGTGGACACCTTCGATACAGTAATAGAGATTGGTGGGAAATAGCCCTTCGTACCGGAATTTTCGCAAGAATTGCTAACAAACTAGACCAAGGCATTCACAATGACGCGATCATATTCTCCACCACTTTTGACGTGGAAAGATGGGCTTTTGGCGTAAGCTATGACATGAACGTCTCTTCGCTCGAAAGATCAACTAATAAACGCGGAGCCTTTGAAATTTCTATGAGCTATACTCAGCCTTATAACTCTAAAAGACAGGCGATTCAATGTCCTAAGTTTTAAAGCTGCGGCTTAGACAAAGACATTTTTTGATAGATATAGCAGAAGCCGAACAAATTGTTCGGCTTTTTGCGATTTGGGGCTTACCACAAACTGCTTAAAAGTGGACTATTATACTCAAAATACAACGTCTCCGAGTATGAACTCAACATCTCTTGCGAGAAACGGCATCTCCCTTCTAGATTTTGCTCAAAGTAAACAAATCTAAAAAAGATTAGTTATGTTAAGGACTTAGGGCTTATTCACTTAAGATCGTATTTAGGTATGATTACCCAATCCAATTTTTTGAACAAAAAAATCTACACAATGCAGAAATCTATTCTCCTACTGCTTTTAGCAGTCTCCACCACATTCG
>CAMZKG010000164.1 GCA_947311105.1 uncultured Saprospiraceae bacterium | reverse complement strand
CATCCCAAGACAAAGTCATCTCGGAGTCCAATGCACCTACCTATCGCAATAGCCAACAAAATAAAGTGATGACTCCTTTTCGCCTACCGTTGGCAGAAAGTAAAATTAAATATATAGACTTAGACAAAGACGGCGACCCCGATGTTTTAGAATATACTATTAAAAACGGAATCCCCGTCAGATGGATTGATGATGACGACGACATGACTAATCAAGATGTAGAAGGAGACATGGACAATGACTGCGTGATGCTGGATTTGAATAAAGATGGAAGCTACTCGGGCCCTAAAGATTTGATGATAGACTGGAGTGATGAAGATGGCGACCAAAAGGCTGATATTCAAGCAATTGTGGACAATAATGAACGAGATAATAAAGGCAAATGGACATCGCACTATATTTGGTTTTTGGACGATGATCAAGATGGTATATTTGGCTATATTGATTGGGACAAACTAGGATTTGAAGGTTGGGATCATGATGGACGAGCTAATTTTTATACGGATTACAATGGGAAAAGCACCATGCTCAAGGTACATATTACGACTTGGAATATTAAGAATTTGAGTTACAACTGGGAAAATCCATTTCTATTTTTTGACCCTGACCATGATGGCCTTTCGGAAATGGCGATACGCATGGTGGACGAACCCAAGCCTATCAAGGACAAGACAGATACGAATATTGCCTGGGACTTTAGTCATCACATTTCTATGTCTCAAATGACTTTTGACTTAGACAATGACACCCGCCCTGGCAATGAACTAGACTATGACATGAGCCTTAAATTTAAGGGCGATGGATTTGACTACTCGGAACAAGTACACACCTTCCAACATATCAAAGGGCTGCCTGCCGCTAACAAATATTTTGAAGACCCACGCTGGAGAAATACCGAAAAATTAATTTTCCCAGACCACGAGACAGGCTACGACTTAGTTTTTTCGAAAGGAAAGTGGAATGAGTGTTGGCTGGTTTTTGATGAGGATGATGATTGTCAAAGATGGGAGCGAGTAGAGTTTTATGACCCGAAAGACCCATTTAAAATTGGCTCCAAAAACGGTGGACTTGACCACAACCCACAAGCAGACCCCGCAGGAGATCGTGGAGAATGGGATTTGGATTTTTCTGGCAACGGACAACTATACATCTCCCCGATGGACGGAAAAATACACCTATTCGGGGCAGAAACGGGCTATTGGCGCATCGACCAAAATGCTACTTATTTTCAAGGTTGGCAAGGATGGCGTGGCCCTAATTTGCAACCCGAAGATTTTGACAAAGCCGAGCCGACCAAGTTTGGAACAATTAAATATGAAGACACCGACAAGAATGGTTTTTTTGACAAAATGAGTTTTGACTTGGATGGAGATTTTCAATATGAAGAAGTAATTTCGCTTAAAGAAATTGGAATTAATGACGCTGCCCCACTCCACAATCCAGCAAAAATGAAATACAAAGACTATCAAAACTTTTTTACGCAAGTAGCTAATAATCAATGGGTTAATGCCAAAAATGCGATTAAGGTAGCCCAGAAAAATCACCTTCCAACCGAATGGTACGCCCCCATCTCCAACCCAAAAAGTATTCGTGAAAAATATCATGATGGGTACTGGTTGGGCTTGTATTTATATAAAGACTTAAAGGAAGCGGCAGCAACAAAACAAAACGAAGTTTTTCAAAATCAATTGAAGAAAGCTTATTTTTCATCTGATTGGAAAGCATTATTGGACTAGTAAAAAGTAGTTTAGCTGCCCTTCCTTAATTTAAAAATTTAACAAAATGAATGACAAAATCACACCACAAGACATTGCCAATTATCAAGAAAATGGATTTTTGATAATTGATGATTTTTTGAATGCCGAAGAGTTAGATATTTGGCGCAATGCTGTTGACCACGCTCTTAAAAATCGGGGCGGCAGAAAGTTTCCACATTCCGAAGTCAAAACGGGAGAATCAGATGGTATCAATGATGATGCAGGCGGCTATTTCGGCAAAGTATTTGACCAAGTCATCAACCTATGGATGACGGACGACAAGATAAAAGAATTAATCCTAGATCCGCGAATCGGAAAGATGGCGGCGGATTTGGCGCAAGTGGATGGCATCCGTGTATGGCACGACCAAGCCCTTTTTAAGCGCCCATGGGCTAATCCTACGGCTTGGCATTTAGACACTCCTTTTTGGTCTTTCAGTCACCGCCAAGCTTTAAGTATTTGGATTGCTTTAGATGACGTTACGATTCAAAATGGTTGTCTATATTTCTTGCCGGGTACGCATAAGGAGACGCAATTTGATGAACCAGGTATCGCGGCGAGCATTGGTGATATTTTTGATACTTACCCGCAATTCAAAGAAACTAATCCAGTTGCTTCTGTCATCAAAGCTGGTAGTTGTTCGTTCCATAATGGTTTGAATATTCATGCAGCTGGTCCTAATATGACGACGGGTTTTAGGCGTGCCATGACTTGTGCTTTTATGCCGGATGGCAGTACGTTTAATGGTAAGAAAAATGTTTTGCCTGATGATTATTTTAGTACTTTGAAAATCGGAGATTTGCTTGATAATGATGCGCAGAATCCTTTGATTTATTCTCGCCTTGATGGGCGAAGGAGTTGAGTCGCTTCGCTAGTTGAGTCGCTTGTCCTTCGGACTTTGCTGGTTGAGTCGCTTCGCTGGTTGATGCTACCGCCCGATACATGGCACAAGTGTCTGAACCAGAGAGCGCAAT
>CAMZKG010000163.1 GCA_947311105.1 uncultured Saprospiraceae bacterium | reverse complement strand
AGCGAAGCGTCTCAACCAGAGAGCAAAGCGAACGTCTCAACCAACGAGCGAAGCGAGTGTCTCAACCAGAGAGCGAAGCGAACGTCTCAACCAGAGAGCAAAGCGAACGTCTCAACCAGCGAAGCCCGAAGGGCAAGCGACTCAACCCTTCTTCCACTTAATATTACACCCCATGCTAGGACGTTGATCGCTAGGAGCATTTTTTTGCATAAGCAGCAAGTCTAGAGCATTACGCAAATCAGACCCTGTAACAGGTTGCCCATTGCCAGGAGTAGCCGCATCCATTCGGCCCCGATAGAATAAGGTATTTTGGTTATCAAAGACATAGAAATCAGGCGTACAGGCAGCATCATAAGCTTTTGCAACATCCTGAGTTTCGTCATAGAGATAAGGAAAAGTAAACCCTTCTTTTTGCGCAAGCTTCTTCATCAGTGCGGGAGAATCCTGCGGGTAATTTTCTACATCATTCGCACTAATCGCAACAAAACCAATCCCTTTTTCCTGATATTCTTTCGCTAGTTTTAGCAATTCAGGCAGCACCAAGATGACATAAGGGCAGTGGTTGCAGACAAACATGATCACAGTCCCATTTTTGCCAGTCGCATCAGAGAGTGATAGATTTTTGCTAGAGATAGTATCTGGCAAGTCGAAATTTGGAGCGATAGTGCCTAAAGGCAACATAGTGGACAAAGTCTCAGACATCGTAAATTGTTTTTTTTCTTTTAAAACCAATAGCCTTGAAGAAAGTTCGTACTACGGGCTTTAGTCTGTATTGTTCAATTGTTAAGCTTACTCCGAAAAGTCGTTGTAGTCTCTAACTATGGAATGGAGCAAAATTTGGTTCAATTGAGCAATCGTGCAATTGCTCACTGAAACCAGCCTGAAAATTGATATCACAGAATAAAATTTTGCGAAATCTCCAAATAAAAAAGGACATTGACTTTTCGGAGTGGATTCAATCGTGCAATCGTTCAATTGAAATCAAGCTATTCTTCTAAAAACTTAAATTTTGGGATTTTATTATAATCTGTCAAATCATATTGCGAAGGCACGATGGAAATATAGCCTTGCTCTAAGGCATAATTGTCCGTATCTTCTGTGGTGTCATCATGATTAAAACTGCCCGTCAGCCAATAGTATTTTAAACCTTTGGGGTCGGTTGCTTCAATATATTCTTCAATCCATCTGGCATCTGCTTGTCGGCAGACCTTAAAGCCTTTGATTCGATCATAGGGTAGGGCGGGGATATTTACATTGAGCAGAAAATTATCATTGATTTTTTTCTTATGAAAAATCTGCGTCAATAATTCTGCGATGTATCTTTCTGCAGTACTAAAATCCGCATCAAAAGAATAGTCCAAAAGCGAAAAACCGATGGATGGAATACCTTCTAAGTGGGCTTCCATGGCGGCAGACATCGTGCCCGAATAGATGATGTTTATGGAAGAGTTGGTGCCGTGATTAATGCCTGATAGACAAAAGTCAATCTTTCGGTCTTTTAACAAAACCGTTTTGCCTAGTTTTACACAATCAACAGGCGTGCCTGAGCATTCGTAGGACTCGACCCCATCAAATACTTCAACTTTGCGGAGGCGAATCGGGTCAGAAATCGTAATGCCGTGTCCTTTGCCCGACTGCGGCTTATCAGGTGCGACGACAAATACTTCACCAAATAATTTGGCTACATTCACTAGGGCTTTTATGCCTGGAGCGGTGATTCCGTCGTCATTGGTAACGAGTATGAGTGGTTTTGCCATGTTTAAATTTTTCCGCAAGGTAAAAGAAAAGAAGCAATCTCCGTGAATACTTACGTTAAGTTTCTATGAAAAAATTCTACCGTTTGACGTATAACGGGTATATTCAGGATTAACGTAATCGGGTTACACAAATAAATTTCTTCTCTTTTATAAAGTCTTAGGCGGCAGGACCAAAGGGCGCAGCCCGTCCCAAAGACCAACAGCGACGAAGGAGCGCACTAAAGACCAAAAGCATCAATTATCCCGATTGACTCTAATTTCTCTACCTTCTACTTCAAGGTTTTTGAAGGCATGGGAGATCCGTTTGGATTCGTCCGAATTAACATCAAAGTAGGCATGTTTTTGCCGCAAGGTAATATTAGAAATGGACTTTTTATCAATTTTTGCATGGTCAGAAATAAAACTCACCAATTTTGATTGGTCAAATTTATCCATGGTCCCCATATTGATAAAGAAACGTTTTGCGCCCGGATTAGACTTTCTCCTTTCGGAAAATTTAGACGTTCTTTTTTCTCTATCATTGTCTCTAAGCCCTTTTCTTTTGCGCTCCTTATCTCTCCTTCCTCCACGTTCACGATCTCTTCTGTCACCCCGATCTCTCCCTCGTCTGTCACCACGGTCACGTCTTCTGCCACGCCCACGCTCGCGATCCCGACGTTCATAACCGCCTTTTTCTTCATCAAGGTTAAGATCCTTGTTGGAAGCAGAAGAAAGCCCCAAGTTTTTAAGCTCATGAGCGATCAACCTGGAGATTAATTGCTCTTTGGAGAGCCCTTCAAAAACTTCAAGAACGTTGTCAATGGCTTGTTGCCCAATTTTCTTGCTATCGACTTCTTGGTTGATGATTGACTCCGCCCAATTTTGGAGTCGGAAAACTTGAACTTCTTTATTGGAAGGAATGTGTAGCTTTGAAAACTGAATTTTTAGGCTACGCTCTAATTGTTTAATTTTTCTGATACCGCTAGGTGGTAAAAAAGCCACCGAAACCCCTTTGTTTCCTGCCCGTCCTGTCCGTCCGCTTCGATGCGTATAATAAGCCAATTCGTCAGGAAGTGAGTGGTGTATGACGTGTGTAATATTGTCCACATCAATACCCCGAGCAGCTACGTCAGTTCCCACCAAGACCTGTAGTCTATGACTTTTGAAACGGCCCATCACACGGTCTCTTTGGGCTTGGGATAAATCACCGTGCAACGCATCTGCCTTGTAACCCGCAGCCATAAGCTCTTCTGCAACGGCTTGGGTGTCTCTTCTAGTTCTGCAAAAAACGATACCACGCATGTCAGGATTAACATCAAGGATTCTCTTGATGGTTTCCATTTTGTCTTTATTCCGAATCAATACATATTGGTGCTCAATATCAATATTGACTTGGTTTTTGGTGTTGACTTTTACTTCAACGGGGTCAGTCATATAGCTTTTGACAATATTTCTGATTTCTCTAGCCATCGTAGCCGAAAATAACCAAGTACTCTTGTCTTCGGGAGTATGGGAAAGGATATTGTTTAGTTCATCCTTAAAGCCCATGCTCAGCATCTCATCAGCTTCGTCCAGAATAACGACCTTGACTCTATCAAGATAGATCTTCTTGCGGTCGATAAGGTCAATTAATCGCCCAGGAGTCGCAATAAGAATTTGTGGCGTATTCTTTAGGGCTTGGATTTGGGTATAAATAGAAGAGCCCCCATAAACCACTTGAACACGAAGCCCTTTTTTGAACTTCGCAAAGATTTCAAGCTGTTGGGCGATTTGTTTACCAAGCTCCCTAGTAGGCGCTAAGATGAGCCCCTGAATGTCGCGTTGATTAACATCAACGATGTCAACTAAAGGTAAACCAAATGCGGCTGTTTTGCCTGTACCCGTTTGGGCTAGCCCAATAAAATCCTTTTGGCCTTCGACTAAAATAGGAATGGCTTCTTCCTGTATAGGAGTGGGATTTTCAAATCCTAGAAATTCTACAGCTTTGATTAAGTCTGCTGAAAGTCCTAGTTGTGTGAATTTATTCAAGATGTAAATATTAAAACAATGATGATATGTACAGATACATATCTAAAAAACTAGAAAAAAGGATATTTCTCAAGATAGAGAAATATCCTTTTCCGTATTAAAAATGGGTAGTGCTTAAAGTTTAATAACTTCAGCTTCGATGCTATATCTTTTGACGATGTCGGAAGCAAAACGAAAATGTCCTTTGGGCACAACCAAATACAGCTCGCCCCGTTTCATTTTTGCGACAGTTCCTAATAGTTGCCATTTGCTGGCTAGTTTTGACGCTTCATCGCTTTTTAGAACGACTTCAAAATAATCTTTACGGCCTCTTTTGACACCTGTAACATCAGGTACATATACATCTCCAGAGTCGGAGTTTTGGCGTACTAGTTTTGAAGGTGCTTCGTAGCCTTCTAGGAGGTCCACACGAATGTCTTGATAGCCTTTCTTTTTGACGTAGTTGGCTACGGTTTCGATGATGTCTAAATTTTGTTCTTTTGTCTCAGTCAGCATAGTTTAGTTTTGAGGTACACGTGAACCACAAAGGTAGGGATAATTCCTTGAAACTGAAAGAAATAAGGGAGATAACAATAGAATTTTGGTGTTTTTGTCTAAAAAACAGCTTTAAAGCGTAAGTTTAGGCTGTAATTTGCATAAAAACCATATTTTTTAATCAATTTTCTGTGCCTTAATGGATGAAAACGGATACTAAAAAGTAGTCACATGTTTGGCTTAACTTCCAAGATTATGGCTAATTAAATTCAAAAATTCCTGCCTAGTCTCCATTTTCTCAAATTCTCCTGTAAAAGCAGAAGAAACGGTCGAGCTATTTTGTTTTTGTACGCCGCGCATCATCATGCACATGTGCCGCGCTTCGATGACTACGGCAGCACCTAGAGGCTGGAGAGTCTGGTCAATTACTTCTAGAATTTGGCGGGTTAATCTTTCCTGAACTTGAAGCCTTCTCGCAAAAACATCTACCACACGTGGGATTTTGCTTAGTCCGACTATTTTGCCATTTGGGATGTAGGCTACATGTGCTTTTCCAAAAAAGGGAAGCATGTGATGCTCACACAGGGAATAAACTTCAATGTCTTTGACGATGACCATCTCATTGTAGGACTCATCAAATAGGGCACTTTTAAGGATGGCTATTGCATCCATCTCGTAGCCTTGCGTCAAAAAGTGCATGGCCTTGGATGCTCTTTCTGGGGTTTTTATCAAGCCGTCTCTATGTACATCTTCCCCTAATTGCGTGAGAATGATATTATATTCTTTGACAAGAGATAGCTTGTCTTTTTTGTTCTTGTCCATTTTATTTTCTCTTATTTGCTTCGTTATAACCCCAATATCTTTAAAAAGTTAACTTTTTTTCTATCAAAAATACATGCCAAAGGAAAATTGAGCATCCCTAGGAGTAGGTTTTGTCACGCAAAAAGTACTTTTTATCTACTTTTTAGGTTGGAGTGTAAAAATTTTCGGAGATTTGTTTTATGGGAAAGAGTAAAGCTCATATTAATCCAATCACTGCCTTTAAGGAATGGGACGCTAAGGTCTGGGGGTATCATCTATTGTTTTGGGTGTTGTTGGCCATACTATTGACGGCCTTTTCCGGGCGTTCTGGTGCGTTGTTGCATTCCTTTTTTATGGAATTGGTAAATATGCTTTTTTACGCAAGTCTAGTTTATTTTAATGTGTTCTACTTAATTCCCAAATTCTTAACTAATAAAAAATTAGCCAGGTATATTTTATTCTTAATTGTGGCTGTTGTCGCTGCAACCATGGGAAAAGTGGTCGTATTTTATCTTTTTTCCCCGCAAGGGGATAAAGGCGTATGGCTAAAAAATCAATCTTTCTTCTTTCTCTCTTTTTTTTTGGTAACTACGGTCTCCACCATCGGCAAAATAATAGCAGATTGGGCAAAGTATCAAAGGGAAAAACAAGAAATAGCGACTAAGACGGTTACTTCGGAGTTGCAATTTTTGCGAAGCCAGATTAACCCCCATTTTTTGTTCAATACCTTGAATAGTTTGTATGCGCTTACGCTAAAAAAGTCCGATATCGCCCCTGAAATCGTGCTAAAACTGTCTGAAATGATGCGCTACATGCTTTATGAATGCAATGAAAAAACGGTTTTGTTGAGTAATGAGATCAATTATATCAAAAATTATTTGGATTTAGAGCGCTTGCGGCATGGGGCAGGAGCAGACATCCAGCTTAATATTAACGGAGAAATATCCGACCAACGAATTGCCCCATTGTTTTTTATACCATTTTTAGAGAATAGTTTTAAGCATGGACTGAATCACCAACTGAAAAATGGCTTTGTACATATTGACCTAAACGTATCTAAAACACAAGTCCATTTTTCTATCAGAAATAGCAAGCCGGAGCAGATGCCAATGGCTCCCGCAAAAAGGGCAGGAGGCTTTGGTTTAGCTAATGTAAGGCATCGGTTGGAGTTGATTTATCCCGAAAAACATCAGCTTCGGGTGATGGTTGGGCCGCAAGCCTATGAGATGGATTTGGTAATTGAATTTTAAGGACGGCATTTAGATGATGCTCATCACCTAAATGGTACTATTTAGTCCTCTTATTGGCATGGCTATTTTTTTTGTTCTATGTTTGTGCTAGATGACTCACTACATACATATCGGTCTCGCATTATTTGCTGCATTATCGCTACTCTTAGAAGTGGAGAATAGTGCTATTTATGCCTTGTGGTATGAAGTTGACAATGAATCTTTTACCGAGAGTTATTGTATTAATATAGATAAGCCTGAGTTGGATTGTGCCGGTAGTTGTCGTCTTAGTAGTGAAATGAATTCGATTGATGAAGGAGCCAATAATCCTTTTCAAGTGACTAAGTTGGCTTCCGAGCCAGCTACACATTATTTCAGTCCTACACCAAATATGGAGCTTCCTACGTATCTTGTTATAAGAAGAGTTCCTTTTTTATTTTCTACACGGCAGTATCATTATCGGTATGTGCCTTCTGTTTTTCGCCCACCTGCATTTACTCTTTTAAGTTTCGGTTTAGCGGTTTAGCGCTATAATGGTATAACGGCACCACATTCTTATCTCCTGTATTGAGTTTAAGGTAAATGGCTTATGGACACAGGGCTACAAAAATCTGTCTTTAGATTTTTTCGGCAACGAGTTATAATCCAAAGTAAAACATCGTTATAACAAAGAATAGCTTGCAACGCTACAAAAGACTGCTTCGCCATAACGACATGTCTTTTTGAATGCCGAAACTACTGCTTGCTGCATGGTTTTTACGATGGTATGGGTTTGCGACTCATAAATTTGCAACGTACTAAGCCTTTGCCCTTATCCGCAAGACATACCTAGCTTGTAGCATGGTTTCCTTAGCCTAGCCTATTGTAGCAAGGAGAAAGGAAAAAAAATTACTCATTCATAATTTTCTCACCAAGAAAAACAAAAATGTTTTTTAACATGAAAAAAATATTCACACTTTTAACCATTTTGACTTGTCTAGCTTTTTCCAACTTGGAAGCACAAGTCATATTTTCAGGGACAATCGTTGATGATGCGTCCTTACCACTTAGTGGGGTAGTGGTCTCTACCGAAGGCGCTACGGCATATACAACTACAGACGAAAATGGACAATTTTCTATCGAAGTAGGAGAATTACCCGTTAGTCTAAAATTTGAATTTTTAGGTTTTGTGCCTGTTGAGCGCATTTTCACGCAAGTGGAGTCCATCAGCCTACAATTGCATGAAGCACCAATTGTGATTAATGAAATTTTAGTTGCCGAAAAATCCACTGGATCAGGGGTGACTATTTCTGCTGCCAAAAAGGTGCAAAATGCCAAGACTATTAATGATTTATTTGGCGATGTCCCAGGTATGAATTTAGTCAAACGGGGTAACTACGCAACGGAGCCAGTTTTGCGTGGCTTTAAATATGACCGACTTAATATTCAGTATGATGGAGCTGCAAAAATTGTCCATGCTTGCCCCAACCACATGGATCCCATTACTTCGCACGTGATTCCTGAAGAGATTGAAAAAATTGAAATCATCAAAGGGCCGTTTAATGTCCGATATGGGGCGACTTTAGGTGGCATTATCAACTTGGTAACTGCACGCCCTGCGCGACTAAATACGGGGCTACATGGCAATGTATCGTTGGGGTATGGTACAAACGGTAGTAATTTAAGCACCACAGGCTCAATTAGTTATGTTGACAAAAAGTATGATGCGATGCTGGATGTATCTTATCGGGACTATGGCGATTATGATGATGGTAACGGGGACTTGGTACCGGCTGCATTTGAGACTAAAGATGTTGCTTTTAAGTTAGGATTTAATCCTTCTGCTAAGCAACGTATTCAGGCAAATTATCGCTATTCAGGTACTTTTGATATTGCTCATCCAGGGTTGCCGATGGATAGTCCGCATGATATTGGGCAAATGGCTGGATTGGATTATTCTTATCGCAATGCTAGCGCTTTTTTCTCAAAGTTTACGGCTAAGGCTTATTATTCTTATGTGGATCATTTGATGACCAATGAAAATCGCCCAAATTTTAAGGTAGTAGATGCAAGCACACCTGTTTTTGCGACGAGTTTTGGCGGTAAGCTAGAAGCTGTGCTTACGCCAAACAAAAAGATGTTTTGGTATTTAGGTACAGATTTGACAAATACTAATCGAACTGGAAGCCGGACCCGACTTCTAAAAAGAAATCCTAAAAATCCGATGATTATTTTTGATCCTGCCAAGGTTTTTGTGGATTCGGTTTGGGGTAATTCTACCATTTCGGATATGGGCGTCTATGCGCAAGGTAAATTTTATGTGACGCCAAAATTGGAAATCCAATCTGGGATTAGAGTAGATTTTGTGACTGGAGATATTGCGGAACCTGCCAAAGAATTGACTAATTATTATGGAGAGATTAAGACGCAACACGATGCTAATATAAGCGGTAATGTTACGGCTTCTTATTTGGTGGCACCCCTTACTCGTTTAAAGCTGTCCTTGGGACGTGGTACTCGTAGCGGTGGTATGATTGAGCGGTATATCAATCACTTTGCCGTCGGCTCGGATGCTTACGAACTATTCGGCAACCCTAATCTTTTACCCGAAACAAATCATCAGGTGGAGTTGGCCCTTGCGGGAAAAATCAATGACTTCAGATATGGGGTGAGTGGTTTTTATGCGTTATTGGACAATTACATCGAAGCGGTGGTGGATACAAATATCAAGCGTAAATTTACTCCTTGGCTAGAACCCAAATACGTCAAACGGTTTGTGAATTTTGACCAGGCTAGACAAAAAGGCTTTGAGATGTATCTTGGTTATACTTTTGCGAAGCATTGGGTGGTCAATGCCGATATGGCTTATACCAAAGGGGAAATTGTGGCTAGTGGAGACCCGCTTCCGCAAATAGCCCCCTTGGAGTCCAATATTTCTTTTGGATATAAGTCTAAAGCTTATTGGGCAACCGCTAATTATCGAATCGTAGGTGAACAAACCGAAGTATCAAAAGCATTTGGGGAAGTCGCTTCTCCGTCATTTGAAGTTTTGGACTTGAATGTTGGTGCGGTATTGTTTAATAATTTGACACTTGGTTTGGCGGTAAATAATTTGTTAGACGAAGCGTATTATGAGCATTTAAATTTTAGGTACAAAAACACCAAAACGAATAAGGGATTTATCCTAGAGCAAGGACGAAATTTTGCGCTTTTCGCTCGGTATAAGTTTTAATAAGTTTGAATTTTAAGAGGAACGGTGGGTGCTTGTGTACTTGCCGTTTTTTTTTTTTTGTTTGGGAATGACGGTATTTAGCCCGTTGGTTTCGCCCTAAAGGATATTCACGAATTGGCTCCAATAGAGCGCAGGGTAGAGGTTTAGCTAATCAAAAAAGCCGCTATCTCCCTTTCGGAAAATAGCGGCTTCAATATCAGTTTAATTCTGGACGATTATTCGATAATAATCATCTTTCTAATTGCAGAGTTAGAAGCTGTTTCTAGTTTGTAGTAAAGGACACCTACTGTTTGTAGGTCACTCTTAGCCACAGAAATAGTATTCATGCCTTTAGCATAATCACCGTTAACTGTCTTCAAAGTTCTACCGCTAGCATCAAAAACTGTTAATGTAGCAGAAGTCCCTTGTGGTAGATAGAACTTAACTTCTGTTCTATCACTGAATGGGTTAGGCTCGTTTTGGAACAAAGTAAATTGATCCACTACTTTGCCATCGAAGGCCAGCTTAACACCTTGTCGCAATGCGTCAGTATCCGCAGCCATCGCTTCGGTAATCCGTGAATCAAGGCTTAATGCTTCACTCAAACGAATATCCGTAGTCGCACGCAATGTAATCGTAAACACTTCATCTTTCACAGATTCTCCTGTCCAACTGACTGTAAGCGCATCGTTGTGGTAAGCGAAGTTGTTCTCGAAAGAGATACCTTCTCCAGCTACATTCACAAACTCAAGACTGCCTAGCTCCAATGTAAATTGGTAACCAGAGATATCGTTTCTATTTGTGTTCAAAGTAACTTCAACTGTTTCGCCAGCATTAATCATTCTATCAGAAGTATTTAATACAAACTCTCCGAATGAACGATCATCAACTACTGAATATTGATTAGGGTTAGCAGAGTGATTGACATCTCCCATCTTGACAGCGATTAGATCGGCATCATTGATAGCTGTTTGCAAGTCCAAAATACTAATCGTTCCACAAGTTGTGCCACCTGTATTACTAGAACCAGACACCAAAGGAATCGTACAGCTAGCATCATAGAATCTCCAAGAATCCGTATTAGGGAATTCGCTAATAGTTCCCAAAGTCAACTTACGGATAAGTAGCAAATCCTGAATATCAACCGTTCCATCAAGATTGACATCAGCCGCAATCTTGTCATAAGGTGAAGTAAAGTCACTACCCAAAATCGCTTGATAGATACGTAGTAAATCCAATACATCTACACCATT
>CAMZKG010000162.1 GCA_947311105.1 uncultured Saprospiraceae bacterium | reverse complement strand
TTTGAAGATTTTTGGCAAGGATTTCTCTTTATTCATACAGCTTCAAATTTTGCCTTAATCAAGGAAGACGTTGGAGGCGTGGCAGGCTACGTCGGAGTATTGTTTTTTTACCGAACCATTGCAAATAAAAAAGGATATTGCCTTTTCGAAGTGGACTCTTCAGTTGCACGCTGAACAATTGAACAATCCGTTAAAAAACAGGCATTTTAGGTCAAAAAGCCATAAGTCCCTAAATAGTTACAAAAAAACAACCATGTTAGGCTAAAATAATCTAACTTTACCCCCAATATTGGACGCTTTGGGAAAGTACCTAAATTGCCCTATATTTTTCTCCTAACCAGAAAAAATAAAACATGAATCTTCACGAATATCAAGGGAAACAATTATTAGCCGGTTATGGCGTAAAAGTCCCCAAAAGCAGTGTAGCTAACACGCCAGAAGAAGCAGTATCTGCTGCAAAAGCACTTTTTGACCAAGGCTCTAAGGGCTGTGCCGTCAAAGCACAAATCCATGCTGGCGGACGTGGTAAAGGTGGAGGCGTAAAAATCGCTAAAACTTTAGAAGATGTAAAAAAATATGCGAATGACATTTTGGGAATGATGCTGATCACTCCCCAAACTTCAAAAGAAGGCAAACTAGTCAGCAAAGTACTTATCGAAGAAAATGTTTTTATAGATGGCCCTTCTGAACCGCAGGAATTTTACGTAAGTGTCCTTATGGATCGCGAAAAATACCAAAATGTCATCATTTATTCCCCGAAAGGGGGGATGAATATCGAGCAGGTAGCCGAAGAAACTCCTGAACTCGTTTTTAAAGAATATATCCATCCTGGCCTAGGGCTTAGACCTTTTCAAGCATCCAAAATTGCCTTTAATCTAGGCCTTTCGGGAAAAGCAATGAAAGAAATGGTCGCTTTTGTCAAATCTCTTTACGCGGCATTCCTTGGTAGCGACGCTAGCTTATTTGAAATCAACCCTTGCTTCAAATCCGCTAACGACGAGATAATGGCCATTGACTGCAAAGTCTCTCTCGATAACAGCGCTCTATATCGCCACCCTGATTTGGCTGCCTTTCATGACCCTACCGAAGAAGACCCCACCGAATTAGAAGCCAAAGAGTTTGACTTGAACTATGTCAACCTAGATGGCAATATCGGCTGCATGGTCAACGGTGCCGGACTTGCCATGGCAACTATGGACATGATTAAGCTTTCTGGGGGGGAGCCTGCCAACTTCCTTGACGTAGGGGGTACCGCTGATGCCACTCGTGTAGAAAATGCTTTTAGAATCATTCTTAAAGATCCTAAGGTAAAAGCTATTTTAGTGAACATCTTTGGCGGGATTGTCAGATGCGACCGTGTCGCTAATGGTGTCGTAGATGCTTACAAAAATATTGGAGATATCAAGGTGCCTATCATCGTAAGATTACAAGGTACTAATGCAGATATCGCCAAAGAAATCATTGATAACTCGGGTTTAAATGTTATATCGGCTATATCTTTGCAAGATGCAGCAGACGCTGTAGCAAGTGTCATATAAACTAGGGTAACTACTACAAGGAGTTGTTTTTAGTGGAGATACTCCATTAAAAACAACTCCCAAACCAAGTTGGGGGGTGTCACATAATCACATATGATGAGACACCAGTATTTTATTTTTTGTTTGATTTCCTTGACCGTCTCTATGAGTTGTAGAGGGGATAGGCTGTTTTCTAGGATAAATACCCCTAAAGAAACCTACCCCGAGACAGGATTTCTATGGGGCTTTATGGACGCTCAAGGTACTATCGTCATTCCTACCAACTTTCAAGAAGTACGTGATTTTCAAGATAGTTTGGCAGCTTATCGCGACGGATTTCTTTGGGGTTATATCAACCATACTGGCCAGACGGTCATTAAGCCCAAATTTCTACAAGCCCATTCCTTTTCTAGTCGGTTGGCTCGAGTAGTCACGGTGGATGGACGCACGCTTTATATAGACCCTTACGGGAATTCTGCATTCGACCTGCATTGCACTAAAGCGGGTAATTTTTCTAATAACAGAGCGCCTATTTGGCAAAATAATAAAGTCGGCTATATCAACCCCCAAGGCCAAATGGTCATTAATCCCAAATATGATGATGGGAATGAGTTTTTCTTAGGTACAGCCATTGTAAAAACCCGAGATAAATATGGTTTGATAGACCCTTTCGGGAAATATTTAATCAAGCCCGAATATGATTTAATTTACATTGAAAAGCAATCCAAAGACAATTTTTGCCTGCTCAAAAAAAATGGACGTATTGGCTACTACAATCTTGGTTTAGAAGAATACCTACCCACTACTTTTGATGACGGACAACCCTTTTTCAATCATTCGGCGGTCGTAAAAAAAGACAGTCTCTACGGAGTTATAGATAGAGAAGGGCATTGGTTATTGCCCCCCATTTTCCCAGAGCTTATGAATTTGGGCAATCATCGCTGGGCTTTATTGGATGACAAGGAATATTTCATGATCGACAGAGACGGCTTACAGTACGGCGAAGGATTCCATCAGATTTACCGCTTTTCGGAAGGCTTGGCCACAGCCCAAATTGACCAAAAATGGGGTTTTATCGATACTCTAGGCGAATTTGTAGTTAAACCTATCTACGATGTCGTATGGCCATTTGTAGATGGTTTGGCGCGAGTAGGCACCCCATCAGGGGTGGGTTTTATTGACAAACAAGGCAACTACGTCATCGAACCACAATTAGTGGACATTCGCGACTTCAAAGAAGGGTTGGCTCGCTTTAACGTACAGGAATAGCCCCCACGGTTTGAGAAACCTTGCCAAGCAAAAGATGGAACGAAAAAAACTCATACACGACAGCCAAAAACAAAGGTTTCTTAAACCTTAACAAGTAAGTAGGCAATTGTTCAATCGTTCAACTAAAACCAGCCTATCCTACTATCCTGATTCTGACACTTTCTAAAATCTATAAGCAATGCTCACCTGCGCATATTGGTTATATTCAGTATATGTGCTATATGTAGACTTCCTTTGAAGAGAAGGTGTTATCGCCGATCCAATTTTCAACCCTGCTTCAAAATGTTCCACCAGTCGATAACTAACCCCCAATACAGCGCTCAAGTCCACTTTTTCACGTCGAACAAAAAAATAAGGACCATCCAGACTGAAGCCTATTTCTGGTCCAATAGAAATTGCCAATTTTTCGGTTACATGGTAGTCCAACAATATAGGCACTTGCAAATAGTTAAAAATTTTCATAGTAACGGAATTCCCCCAATCTTTAAGATAGCCTTTCCGTATATACCCCGGCTCCATTGTCACCCCAAATTTATTGGCCATCCTGTACTCAATAATAGCGTTTATATTAAATCCAATGACGGGATCAGAGTGTCCAGGCTTGTCTGACGATTTAAAATGAGCACTAATTCTCGCAAGGTCAATACCCGTTTTAACTCCAAAACTAAAGCCTTGAGCCCATACAGCATGTGTAGCAAAGAAGAAAATACCAACAATGAACAATTGTCTTAATCTCATAATTATTTTTTATTTACTATCTAAAACCGATAAGCAATGCTCACCTGCGCATATTGGTTATATTCAGTATAAGTAAGCGTTGAAGTAGGCTTTGCTTGATAAGAAGGTGTTATCGCCGATCCAATTTTCAACCCAGCTTCAAAATGTTCCGCCAATCTGTAATTAACCCCCAATACAGCACTCAAGTCCACTTTTTTACGTCGAAAATAAGAATCGCTCAGACTGAAGCCTATTTCTGGTCCAATAGAAATTGCCAATTTTTCGGTTACATGGTAATCCAACAATATAGGCACTTGCAAATAGTTCAATTTCACCACATTATCTGCATCACCTGAATGACTCAAAGCTTTACTATAGCCTTTCCGTATATACCCCGGCTCCATGGTCACCCCAAATTTATTGGCCATCCTATACTCTATAATAGCGTTTATATTAAATCCAATGGCGGGATCAGGGTGTCCAAGCCTGTCTGACGAATTCAAATGAGCACTAATTCTCACCAGGTCAATACCCGTTTTAACTCCAAAACTAAAGCCTTGAGCCCATACAGCATGTGTAACAAAGAAGAAAATCCCAACAATGAACAATTGTCTTAGTCGCATAATTATTTTTTTTGTTTTATTTAAAACGAGAAACAAGTCTCACCAATAAAACGGCACTAAAATATTTATATTTTTATGTTAACAATTAAACGGGATAAGACGGTTTAAACGGGTGTAACGGTTTAACGGGAGTCTGCGCACCAACCCCTATTTTTAAAAAAACACCAGCTTAAAAAGCGCGCAGCGACCATCTAAGCCAATTTTAATTTTATTTCACACTGCCAAGGTAAGAAATTTGTAATTATTTTGAGCCCGTCAT
>CAMZKG010000161.1 GCA_947311105.1 uncultured Saprospiraceae bacterium | reverse complement strand
GCGGCGTTCATTTGCCTGCGGCGTTCATTTGCCTGCGGCGTTCATTTGCCTGCGGCGTTCATTTGCCTGCGGCGTTCATTTGCCTGCGGCGTTCATTTTGCCTGCGGCGTTCATTTGCCTGCGGCGTTCATTTTTCTCGCCTATGTTTTTACTGTCTGCGAGTAATCCATCAAGGTGAGTCAAACAGCGAAGCCCGTAGGGCGACTCAACCAACGAGCAAAGCGAGTCTCAACCAGCGAAGCCCAAAGGGCAAGCGACTCAACCATCAAAGCGACTCAATCGAATAAAAAGGCCATTTCATAGAAAATTTCACTAATTATCTCCCAAAACACCCTAATTTGCGTTATAATTATGAAGATGAATAAAACCACCACCCTAATTATTGCGGTTATAGTAGCGTTATTTGTTCTTCCCAAGATACTGGGTGGGCTCTTCAATTTGATAGGTATAGCCATCACAATTGGTCTATTATTTGTCCTTTTTAGTCCAAATTTGCGGAAGCGAGTCCAACAAATGTGGAAAATCTACAATAGAACAAAGAGAAAATAGGAAAGATTCCTTATCTTCACCCTTTGAAAACACCAAATAAACAAAACGTTTTTATATGTCACCAGAAATGCAAGAATTCAAAAAGAAATCCTTTTGGGAAAAACCCGAAGGTCTAACAGGAAAATTATTCCTTGGCGCCATGATTCTTGGTGGTGGATACTTACTCCTACAGATACTTCCTATCTTATTGGCTGGTGCACTAACTGCATTGCAACTCGCATTAACGGTCGCCGCTTTAGGAGCAATCATCTACGTCGCCTTAGACCCAAGAGCCCGAAATTTAATCAGCTATGGCTACAAGAGTATCATGCGATGGATAACGGGAATCTTTGTGACCATCGACCCTATTGGCATCCTAAAAAATTATATTTCGGATTTGAAGGGTAACTTGCGTAAAATGAATACCCAAATCGGTAAATTACGCGGACAAATGCACTTGCTTAAAGAAATGATTGTCAAAAATGAAAGAGAAATCAAAAACAATCTCTCCATGGCAAATCGTGCAAAAAATACGAACAAAAAGTCTATTATGGTGCTCAAAGCACGTAAGGCTGGACGTCTCAAGGACTCCAATATGAAGTTGGATGAGCTTTATACAAAAATGGAAGTTTTGTACCGTGTACTAGTCAAGATGTACGAAAATTCCGAAATCATGCTCGAAGACATCCAAGATCAAGTGCAAGTAAAAGAGCAGGAATACAAAGCCATCAAAGCCAGCCACTCTGCCATGAATCAAGCCAAAAATATCATCTCCGGCAATAACGACAAGCGGGAAATGTTTGATATGGCTTTAGATGCTATCGCCAATGATGTCAGCCAAAAAGTCGGAGAAATGGAACGTTTTATGGATATGACCACTAATTTTATGGACTCGGTTGACCTTCAAAATGGCGTGTTTGAAGAAGAAGGGCTAGAATTGCTTAACAAATGGGAAAAAGAAAGCGAATCGCTTCTTTTAGGCAACGACAAAAACAAAATATTAAATCAAGCTAATAGCGATTCCGATGTGCTTGACTTAGATTCTCCATTAAAAATTGAACGAGAATCAGGTCAAGGTAATCAATATGACTCTCTTTTTGATTAAATACTATTTATTTACCGCTTCAAACTACCGTTTGTAGCGAACAAAAACAAAACTCAAAAAATGGCAAAACCTAGATTAACAGCCTTTTCAAAATTATTATTGACCATTCTTATTGTTGGGGGGATTTTCTTTGGTGGACAATACCTGATGAATAATACCGACATAGGTAAAAACATGCGCAACAAGGCTAAAGAACAAATAAATACCGACCAAAACAAACCAAAACCAAGCTCTTCTTCTTCCAATGCAGACATCAAAATAGGTGTGGTCACTTGGGGCGGATATGCAGGTGGTCAATACTTCAACAATGGATTTGTTGCAAGCAAAGACTCCCGTTTTTATAAGGACTATGGCTTACTTGTTGAGTTTAAGATTCTAGATGATTTTGTCCCTTCTCGTGCCGCGTGGAAAAATGATGATGTCAACCTACTATGGTGTACGGTCGATGCTCTTCCTACCGAGATGGGTGATTTGAAAGACTATGACCCTGTTATTGTATTTCAAGCTGACTGGTCTCGTGGTGGAGACGCTATTGTCGCCAGACGTGGTATAAACAGAGTGTCCGACCTAAAAGGAAAGCGGGTTGCCGTTGCCGAAATGACTCCTTCACACTCATTCTTACTTTGGTTATTGCAAGCAGGTGGGCTTTCGCAAAGTGATGTGGAAATTATCCCGCAAGCTTCTGCCATGGATGCAGCTGCAGTCTTTAAAAGTAATCAAGTCGATGCCGCTGTTGTATGGAGTCCAGATGATGAAGCCTGTGTTGAAGCGGTTCCTGGTGCTAGAATCTTGGAAAGTACGCGCTCAGCTTCTAATATTATCGCGGATGCTTTTATCGCCAAACGCTCTTGGGTCAACAGCCATCAAAAAGAACTCGCCAACCTTTACGAAGGCTGGATGACGGGCGCAGCCGAAATCAATAACAATAGTCAAGCAAAAGAAAAAGCGGCAAAGATTCTTCAAGAAAACTTTACGGGCTTTTCTTTGGATATGACTCGCCAAGCCATTAATAATGTGCGTTTGACCACTCATGGGGACAATATGAATTTCTTTGGACTAAACCCTAAATACAAAGGGGTCAAAGGTGAAGACCTTTATAGAAACATGACCAATACATACACCAAATTGGGCTTTGTAGAAGGCCGAATTCCCGCTTGGAGACAAATCGCCTACCCACGCATCATCCAAAATGCCAACCTTTCAGGTGCCGCTCAAGCAGCAGAAGGAGTTAAGAATTTTACGAAAGTAACCAATAACGAAGGCAAAATTAAAAAAGCAATCGCCACTAAAAGAGTTAGTATTGCCTTTCGAACTGGTGAATACAAGCTTGATGATAATGCTAAATATATCATCGACAAAGAGTTTGTCGATATTGCAAAAGCCTTCTCGAATGCACGTATCCGTATCGAAGGTAATACAGATAATACAGGTAGCAGAGCCACCAATATGGCGCTTTCTAAGAAAAGAGCACAGTCGGTAGCTAATTATTTGGCCACTGAACACAACATGCCACGCAACCGCTTTATTGTCATCGGTAATGGACCAGATAAACCTGTCGCTTCTAACGATACTAATTCTGGTCGTAGCAAAAATAGACGGACTGACTTTGAGTTAGTTAGAGATTAAATTAAATTGTACTTAGGAGTTGCTACCGCAGCGACATCGATGCTTTTGCATTATTAAAAGGTAAAGGGTAAAAAGGTAAAGGGTTGCCAATATTTTATTTCTTTCCACTTTTAAAGCCCTAGGTATCAGTACGTTGCGTCTTTGCGGCGTTGCGTGATTTTCAAAATTACGGGCGGTAGCATGTCTTGGGTGGCAGCATAACTCGTAAGTACTTTAGGCACTCGTAAGTAATCTTTATACTTTAGGCATTCGTAAGTACATTTTACATCATAAACAGTTACAATTTTTTTGTAGATTTGTGCAAACAAAAAATCAACTATGGATGTCGTAGAAAACTTAGGAATCCTTTCCATTCTTATTCCGCTACTAATCATTGCACTAGCTATCATCACAAAAGATGTTGTTGTTTCCCTTCTTTCTGGGATATATGTAGGCGAATTAGTTATCCATCACTACCAGCCATTTGAAGCGGCGATTGCACTTTTGGATGATTTTGTTGGTCTTTTTGGCGAAGCATGGATAACGAAGACAATTTTATTTGCTCTTTTGGTGGGAGCCATCATCAAGCTCATCTCGAATAGTGGCGGAGTCACTAGTTTTATCAATTATATCAGCGAGAAACAAAAAAAGATTGATTCGCCCAAAGGAGCGTTGTTTTTGGCTTATGCTTTAGGGGTAATCATCTTTATTGAATCGACCATTACGGCTTTAGTGGCGGGGACTGTCGCCAGACCTTTATGTGACAAAAATGGGGTCAGTCGTGAAAAACTAGCCCTAGTTTGTGACTCTACGTCCGCCCCTATTTGCTCCCTAATACCTTTCAATGCGTGGGGCGCTTTGCTATTAGGATTAATACTAACAGCCGTCCAAGATGGTGTCATTCAGGGCGACCCTGTCTCTTTATTGGTCAAATCAATAGCCTTTAACTTTTATTCCTTGATTGTTTTAGTGGTTATATTTTTGACGATACTATTTGACATCAATATTGGGCCTATGCGTTTTACGAAGCCCGTAAAATATGAATTGGACGATGACGCTTCCGCAAAAGGGGACAGTTCGCCTTGGTCAATGCTATTACCTATTTTGGTGTTAGTACTTATGGTACCCGTTGGATTATACTACACAGGGAAAGGGGATATTTTAAAGGGAAGTGGTTCTACATCAGTGTTTTATGCGGTGATTACGACATTATTATTCATGTACATCTATTTTTTAGCGACCAAAAGGCTGACCCACAAGAAATATTTCGAATCGCTCTATGAAGGCATATCCGACATGATTCCGATTACATTAATTTTGCTATTAGCCTTTTTGATAGGCAATGTCATTAAAGGGCTCGGCACCGCCAACTATCTTGCCCATATTTTGGAAGGTAATATCCCACCGATGTTTCTACCCGTATTGGTATTTATTGTTTCTTCCATTACGGCCTTTTCGACAGGAACGAGTTGGGGTACTTTTTCGATTATGATGCCGATTTCTTTAGCGCTGGGCGCATCCTTTGGTTTAGACACTTCGTTGATGATTGGTGCCGTGATATCTGGGGGTATATTTGGGGATCATGTATCACCGATTTCGGATACGACTATTATCTCCTCTATGGCTAGTGGTTCCGACCATATTGCCCATGTAAAGACCCAAATGCCCTACGCCCTATTTGCTGCGAGCTTAGCATCTATTGCCTATGTTATAGCAGGCTACTTTTTGAGCTAAACGAAGCAAAGCGACATTTGAACGGAGCAAAGCGACAAATCAACGCCGAAGGCAAGTTGAACGCCGAAGGCAAATTGAACGTCCGAAGGACAAATTGAACGTCCGAAGGACAAGTTGAACGCCGAAGGCAAG
>CAMZKG010000160.1 GCA_947311105.1 uncultured Saprospiraceae bacterium | reverse complement strand
AAATGTTGCAGAAAAATCCCAAAAGATGTAAGAAATATTTTAAACATATTGACATTCAATATGCCGCATGAAAAAATTACGATTAATATCCGTCAGGTTAATATGAACTAAGCTTCTCTACTTGTAACTATTTAGGCACCCGCACATTTTTGCCACAAAATGCCCTTTTTGCGCCTGTTTTTGCTATTTTTTTTATCACGTAGCCCAGCTACGCTTCAACATACACAAAAGTGCCTAAAAACCGGAGCACCTAAACAGTTACATCTACTTTACCTTTCATGTAGCCTTGAAAATTAAACATGCATGAAGCTAGCCTGTCGCAATACGAATTACTGTCAAATCTGAGTATCGAAACTTAAATAAGTCATAAAAACACATTACCAATTTTCGTAATAATCCTTATACTCTACCCTTAATCTATCCGCTCTCTTTTTATTTTCTCCTGAATGCGGAGTATTTGTTGCCATATCTATATAATATTGAAAGGTTATGATTTCACTAACAAAATCATCTACTATTTCAAATTTATATTTTACATTATAAAACGTTTCTGGACTTGAATTTGTATTAAAAGTTTCGGAGATAGCCCAAAGATCTCCACCAAAGATAGGTTGCTCACCAAACAAGCCCCATTTTGCATCATTGTAGTATGATTGCAGATTATTATAACTACAATGAGGAGCATTTGAAGCCGGATCCCATACACCAGTACCATCTTGAAGCATAATAATATCAACATTAGTTGCCCCCATTCTGTTAGCGAAATAAAGCAAGTCGTTTGACGTGGATAAATTCTGATTAAAGAAAATTGAAATACTTGTAGGTAATCCAGATAAATCATAACAAAAATCTGCAACTGGGTTTATTAAATTGTCTTTTAATTTGTCAAATGCAGAATCATCTTGATAATAATATGGTGCCGTTTCTTGAGAAATATACCATCCATAAAAAGAAGTAAAATGGGAATAATTTGTCCAAATATCGTTTGCTAAATCAATATTTTTTTGTGCATATTCTTTCAATTTATTTTCATCTTGGGTATAATTCCAAAAATCATTGTCGTTGTATAGACCTATATACACATCTATATCATAGGATTCGGCAGCTTGCAATAAACGCTCTAGTGCCTTATCATCTTTTTGCGTACTGTAGTTATTAGGAGAATCACACCAAATATAATTATCAAAGGCAGTAAACTGAACAATAACTTTGTCAACTCCAACTCCTTGCATTTCCTTCATAAATGAATTCCAATCTGCCAAACTCCAATCTTGTTTATACCAAAAATCAACAAAAGTGCCGGACAAATAGGGTTCTGTTGTCCCATCGGCTCTATCTTGTTTTAACGCATTTTCATTATTTATTAAGTGATTAGTTGCGTTTTTTTTGCACGAAGTAAAATTCATTACTAACACAATGATAATGAATTGAAGAGCAAATATTTTTCTCATAATGCACCTTTTTGCGCACAAAGATAGAAATAAATATTAAAGCATCTTAACCAAAGGAACAGAACTTACAAAAAAACACTCCGCATAAGTATTTAACAATCAACTAATTGCACTTATAAAAGCCATACGAGACCAAGCTTAAAACCTACAATTCATTTTCATATATTTCTTTCCTTTTGTGCAATTTATCGGAAAGTCTCGTACAAAGACCATTATATATAACAAAAATGTATAATTTTGCCACACATGAAAAGGTTTATCCATATTGTCTGCTTTTTGTTGATGTCTCTGACTTCAATTCCTATTTTTGCGCAAGCAGATGCCAACCCCTTTGAGCTCAAACAAAGAATCATTGAAGCCCCCACACAAAAAGACACGATCAAGGAAGAAGGCCCCATTAATCCTTTTGATATTGACCGCAACGGCTCCATCCCCCGGAACGAGCACGCCATTGCAGATACTGACATACTAAAAGATAGCTGGAAAGTCGATGGTTTTACTTTTTGGGTTTTCCTTGGTTTGCTGTTTTTATTGGCGCTATTAATGCCTTTTGGTCGAAATACTATTTTCTCCTTTTATCGGGTGCTGACAGGTTCAGGACCTTTTAACATCCTATTTCGCAACTATGGCTCCATGCTATTTCCCGTAGGTATTGGGCTCTATGCCTTTTTTCTACTAAACATCAGCCTTTTCACCTTTCTCGGTGCCAAACAATTTAGTTGGATACCCCACGGAAATGAAAGAGATTGGCTTTGGATAACACTAGGCATTACTGCTTTTGTCCTAATTAAACAATTGATTATCAATTTTTTAGGCTGGACATTTCCAATTAACAAGGACACTGTAAAATATGGCTTCCTAATCGGCGTTTTCAATAGCATACTTGGACTGATACTGTTTCCAGTAAACTGGCTCCTAGCCTATGGCCCTGAAGCGATACGATTACCTTTGATATATGGAATGGCTTTTATAGTCGTTATTTTTTACATATATCGTTATATGATAGGGGTTTCGAGTGCTTCACAGCAAGTTTTACGAAACAAATTCAATTTTTTCATGTATCTTTGCACCCTTGAAATCGCCCCATTGTTGGTTATCACTAAATATGTTCTTTTTTTTAAAGGGGTGGCAATTTTACAATAAGGTAGTTTTTGGTTTGTTTTTTGCAGAACAATCACTAAAACACCTATAAAAATAAGTTTGAATGACTACGAAGAAATCTAAAACTTCGATTACAGAAGCATATAACCCTGTCAAGACCATATTAATTTCTCAGCCAGTACCTTCTAGGGGCAATCCATACATTGACTTAGAGAAAAAATACTCTTTAAAAATTGACTATAGGCCTTTTATCCATGTCGAAGGGCTAAATGCTAGAGAATTTAGAGACCAAAGAGTTTATCTCAACGAGCATAGTGCTTTTATTTTCTTAAGCCGTACCGCTATTGAACATTTCTTTAGACTTGTCGAAGATGTGCGCCTAAAAGTAGATCCTGAATGGAAATATTTCTGCTCTTCTGATGCCGTCGCCAATTACTTAAAGAATTTCATCAAGTTTCGCAAAAGAAAAGTGTTTGCAGGAGAGCGGAGCATCAGAGATGTAGAAAAGTATATCATCCGACACAAGAATGAAAAATTCTTGTTTCCAAAGTCTAATATCACCACCCAAAACATCCCTAATTACTTCAAAGAACTAGGAATTGACCTTACGGAAAGCATCATGTACAGGTCTGTACCGAGCGATTTATCTAATCTAAGAGACATTTTTTACGATGTTTTGGTATTCTATAGCCCATTGGAGTTAGAATCTCTCTACAATAACTTCCCTGAATTCACTCAAGGGAAAACGCGTATTGCGACTTATGGAGAAAAAACAAAGGCTGCTGCTGAAGAAAAAGGCTTATTTATCAATATCAGTGCACCAACGCCCAAGTTTCGCTCTATGACCGCAGCTCTTGAAGATTATATCAAGCAAACGCTTTAGTCTTCAAACTCAGCAATTTAAATACAAATCGGATGAAAAAATTCCTTAAATATCTACCTTTTATCTTAGCAATAGCTACTATCTTTTTGGCTCCTGGATGCCACCGCAAAAGTGGCTGCCCTGCTACCGAAAATTTACGCCCCAAAACAAATCGAAAAGGAGAGTTTAAGCGTTCCAAATCCAAAAGTGGCCTTTTCTCAAAAAAGATGAAGAAAAGGATGCGGCATTGAGTTTAAGGGTGAAGGGTTAATATGCCTTTGGCGTTCATTTGCCTGCGGCGTTCAATTTGCCTGCGGCGTTCAATTTGCCTGCGGCGTTCATTTGCCTGCGGCGTTCAATTTGTCCTTTGGACGTTCATTTGCCTTTGGCGTTCATTTTGCCTTTGGCGGATGTAAGGGTAAAGATGGAGGATTAAGGGTTAAAGGGGGGAATCACATTGACTTCTTGGAGCAAACTCAACAATTCTACGTTTAAAGCTATGAATCCAAAGCTAAATCACCTTACATCATCTCTACAAAGAGCGCTCAAAGAGCCGCTACCTGGTCAAATTGCCCATAAAAAAATGGCGCGCTTTGGGCGCAAATTTTCTTTCCACCATAATGAATCGCCCAAATTGGCAGGCGTCATGATTTTGCTCTATCCAAAAGCAGACGACATCTATTTCGTCCTAATCAAACGCCAAGGTCACCCTTTAGACCCACACCAACATCAAATTAGTCTCCCTGGCGGAAAAAAAGAAACCAACGAGACTTTGGAGCAAACAGCCTTTCGGGAAACCTATGAAGAAATCGGCGTCCATCCTGACTTAATCCATATTATCGGCCCACTATCCACCGTTTTTGTGGGTGTAAGTAATTTTTTGATTCACCCATTCATTGGCATCGCTAGAGAGACGCCTATATTTACGCCTGAAATTGAAGAAGTAAAAACACTTCTAGAAGTTCCATTGAACGACATCCTTACGGACAAAAACATCAAAGTAACAGACATGGTCGTTCGTGGCCATGAGCTAAAGGACGTACCTTATTTTAACCTTGCGGAAAAAGTGGTTTGGGGCGCTACCGCTATGGTTTTGAGTGAATTTAGAGAGATTTTAGGGACGGTTGGGGCGCTTCGCTTTTAGGGCGGCTTTGCCTTTTGGGGATTTTGGAGCGCTTCACTTTGGTGTAGATAATCATTGAAAACTGACCCACCTAGTCATCGAAAACTGACCCACCCTAGGGTTGAATGCAAAAATAGGTATTTATTTTGAAAAGAGTTTTTTGGATTCTTT
>CAMZKG010000159.1 GCA_947311105.1 uncultured Saprospiraceae bacterium | reverse complement strand
CCTACTGGCAATCCGTCTAACACTACTTATTCTTGGGACTTCGGAGACAATACCACCAGCACCGACCAAAACCCAACCCATACTTATACCGATAATGGAAATTATTCGGTGGTGCTGACCGTGACGGATGCTTGTGGGAATAGTGTGGCGTCGCAGCCGAAGGTTGTTGGAATTGATTGTTTATCATCTATCACCTGTCCATGTGAAGGCCAAGGTGCCTTTAATATTGAAGCAGGCGATGGTTTAAAATGGAGTAACACAACCGCTGGTCAGCAATGGTTATTATTTGACCCATGTATTGCCATCAGTGGTAAATTAATTATTGACAATCACGCGCAAATAATTAATGGGGAGTTACGTATGAGCCCTGGCGCAGAGATTGTGATTCAGTCTGGTGGTTGGCTTGATTTAGAAGCAGTTCATTCAAAGCAAGGGAATTCAGGTAAAGAAGGCATTCATGGCTGCGACAAGATGTGGAAGGGAATTACAATAGAGAATGGCGGGGCACTTTTGCTAACCAATGACGGTGGGCCTGGAACAGTTATTCAAGATGCTGAATATGCCGTCAAAGCACTTGGGGGAGCTCATTTTGTAAGTTATAAAACAAAGTTTATCAACAATAACGTAAGCTTATATGTTCCGCCACCAGTGGGATCGGGGTGGAATCCTATCCATCAATATATTCCACAATTGTCATACACTACTGGATTTACAGAGAATCATATTTACGGAACGGGCTCCATGCTCCCTTTGTATGCTGGGCAAACAACAACTGTTGGTAAATTTCCGTATGCAGGAATATGGCTTAATAATGCTTCTTTTCATATCGGAAAGTCTTGGACTGCTAGTGAAAAAAATGTGTTTAGCAACTTATACAATGGTATTGTTGGGTCTCGAAGTGGCATTTTTTCTTGGTATTCTGACATGAAGAACATAATCTATGACAAAAATACACCTGGCTTTTCTCAAGGAGTGGGTGTCTTTTCTATTTTTGGAGGTTATACCAACTCAAAAAAGAATACTATTGAAAATGCTAGACGTGGTATTGTATTGCTTTCTTGCGATAATGCATCCATAACTGATAACAAAATAACAAATGTTAAGGATGCAATTTGGATGGCACAGATGGCTAACCTTACCAAAGTGGATGGGAATATTATCTCTAATTACAAAAACGGAATATCCATCTCTAGTGCCAATATCCCCACTAAGTTTTCTATTTCTCATAATTTGCTGAAGGGCAGTATACCCAAAATTTACAATGGTTTTGGATTTGGAATACACCTAGATCATGTCTCTTCACCTTCAGTGGCAGATGGCTTAGTGTTGGATAATACTATCATGGTGAATGAAAAAATTAAAGATGGAATTTTGTTATATGCCATAAGTAACCTTGGAGTCCAAGATAATGTAATTGAACTCGATAAAAAGGCTAAAGATACTATGACTGGACTTTCATTATCAGCATCAAGTGACAATATTTTCTATCAAAATACAGTTCAGCGCTTAGGGTGGTCTAGTGATTATAATAGCTACGGCTTCTTGGTTGCTAGCTCACCTGATAATACTTTTTGTTGTAACGTAACTGATCGAACTCGAAATGGATTTACCTTTGAATCATCGAGCGACCACACCACTTTTAGAAATAATGATATAAAAGCTCATACTAGGGGGCTCTATATCAAGGGCATCATCGGCGAGCAAAAATTTGCCGGTAATCAATGGGCCAGCTTTATAGGCTCATCAAATGATCCATTACAGGGTGGGAATGCGGTTCTTTGGCCCGGTACTTCTACTTTTCAAATACAAGGCTCTAAATTCACTGTATCTACCTGTAATGCCCCTCTATGGCCATCTGTTATTTACCCCCCCCAGAGTTGTTCAGGAAATAGCACGGGCTGGTTTCAACAAAAAATGGGTACCGACTCAGAATGTGATACGGATCCCCAATGCGTCCCGCCCAGAGAGTTTGTCAGACAAGATCCAAAGATTACAGCAAATGATATTCGAGCTGCAAAGGGAGAATTGGAGAATTTTTCTTTGGGCTATGGTCTGCACTGGGATAAGTCTAAGCAATTGTATCGCAAATTACTCACGAATCCTACTCTGCTTGGAAGCGATGATGCTATTGATGACTTTTTTTTACAAAAAAGTGATGATGTTATTGGCGACTTAGTTGCTCTTTCACTTGAATTAGAGCAAGTCCTGAAAGTACCAGAAGCCGTCCAAGCCGAAAGGAATTTGAATACAGTTATACTTACTCAAGCTATTGATGAGCTATCAGTAGTAGATAGTTTGTTTGAACTGGCTTCCACAAAGGCAGATACTACGCTTTTATCGAATCAACGTATCGAATTACTTCAGAGCATCTCGGATGTTTTGGAAGAAGGCCAAGCGATTAAATTGGAACAAGATGCCATCAAGGAAGATAAGCTGATTAGTTTGCGCAAGACCAACGCTCAGATTGATGCAAACGGCCCTATTGTACAGTATGAAAAGTTTGTAAATGACCAGTATTTACAAACAATGTCGGATAAACAAGTTGCTTTTGATGAGTACGAATCAAATATGCTTTTTGAGATAGCCAATTCATGTTCTTGGAAATATGGGGATGTGGTTTTTGCCGCTCGAAATTTGTATCGTTTGATCGATGAAACAAAAGTCTTTGATGAAGACAAAATCTGTAACCTAGGGCAGAACGAAATCATTAATGATAACACTCCAAAAATGACAGATTTTAAGGAAAATCGCTTTCTTATTCACCCTAATCCGACCAATAGTTATGTTCATGTGTATTGGCCATTGGATTTGGAAAGTACTAAAAATGTCCGCATTGATGTGTTGAAACCAATGGGCAACCTTGTGAAATCACTAGAATTCTCAGGTATTGACGGTCAAAAGACCTTTGAGCTACCCATGCAACCAGGAATTTATACCGTAAATTTCTATCTGGATGGACAATTTGTGGAGAACCAAACTTTGATTATTATTGGAGTAACCTATGGCCCGTTCCATATTTTTGGAACGGGCTTTTAACTTTCAAAAAGATGAAAAATATAATATTTCTAATATTTCTTCTTCCGATGTCTTTGCTTGCGCAAAAGCATGATTACAACTGGTTTGTGGGGGATGGTATAGACAATCCACTAGATAATTGGGGGCGATCAATATTGAATTATTCAAATTTGAGTAGTCCTACAATAAGCTATGATGGCGAAGGCTATATGAATTTTTATTCAACAGATGTGAACATGTCGGATAGTTTGGGGCGATTTATTTTTTCTTTTAATGGATTGTACATTGAAAATAGCCAAAATGATATAATGGAGAATAGCCAGAATTTAGGTCCAGTTCCATGGGCAGATGATACTTATTGGTTGCCTCAAGGTGGCTTAGTGTTACCCCTTCCAGAGTCAACATCAAAATATATCTTGATACATGAGACGCATGGAAATTGCTGTGACCCGATTTTTATTTATGGCTACAAGTTGTATTATTCTATCATTGATATGAATATGAATAACGGACTGGGAGCCGTCGTTGAAAAAAAGCAGTTATTGGTACAGGATACCTTAGCCGGCGGGAAGCTAATGGCTACCAAACATGCCAATGGACGAGATTGGTGGATGATTATTCCCCGAGCAGAAACTGGGGAGTATTATCGTTTTTTAATTACTCCCAACGGAATCGAACTACTTGGCTTGGAAGATGTGGGGATGACTCATCGGATTGGGGTTGGTCAGGCTTTCTTCTCCCAAGATGGGACAAAATATGTAACTTTTTCTGGAATATATGATTGGGAAAACTATATATACCTAAATGATTTTGATAGATGCACTGGTTTGTTGAGTAATCCGATGACTTTAGCTGTTACAACCACTGGGCTGCCAGGTGGTAGTGTAGTTTTATCGCCTAACGGAAAATTATTGTACTTCTTAGCTAGTGATAAGGTTTTTCAATATGATTTGACAAGTTCAGATATCAATAGTTCTAAGTTCTTGTTGGCTGAAATTGATTCTTATTTAGATACGATTGATACAGGACAGGATACATTTTATGAGATTCCTTCTTTTTTTTTCGGGGGCATAGCCCCTGATGGTCGCATAAATATATGTTCTTGGAATACAATGAAAAGTTACCATACCATAGAGCACCCAAATGTACGAGGAGAAGGGTGTCAGATAAACCAGCATAGCATTCACTTTCCTACGGCTTTTACCGCAACAATCCCAAATTTCCCCAACTACCGTCTGGGTCCGATAGATGGCAGCATCTGCGACAGTCTTGGTATTGACAATGTCCCTTTATCGCGGTTCCGATATGACCAAGACACCTCGAATTCGATGTCTTTTGATTTTATAAATTTATCAAACTATGAGCCAGCGGAGTGGCATTGGGATTTTGGAGATGGGACGATTAGTCAAGATACAAGTCCTACGCATCTGTATGCTGGTGTAGGTGATTATCCTGTCTGCCTGACAGTAAGCAATCAATATGGCTCGAACACAATGAGTGACACGCTCCATCTAGGCGTAGTCGCTACACAAGAAGTTGATATACAGGTAGATATGCATGTTTGGCCCAATCCTTTTGCTGATTATTTAATGGTGTCTCTATATGATTATTATCCAAAAAATGCCTATATTTACTTCTACGATATAACAGGTCGTTTTCTCCGCAAGGAGCGTGTGCGGCATGGAGCAAATGAACTAGATTTGGGTGATTTTCCGAAAGGGATGATTTTTTATGAAGTGCGGGAGATCGAGACTTTGGCGGTTTTGGGACGTGGGAAGATGATGAAGGCAATTGATAATTAATATTGGCACGTTGGGACAAACAGTTGCCACAAAATAAATGAGAAAATGAAGAAAAATATAAAAATTCTATTCTTGCTTTTATGCTCTATTGTAGAGATAAATGCACAATCATGCCTTGCTGACGGAATCACCTTTCTTACCCAAGGGCAGATAGATAGCTTTAGTATTAATTATCCCAATTGTACAACAATAGAAGGGGATGTTTTTATCGGAGACCCAACGGGTTTGTACATTCCCTTAGATAATTTTGAAGGCTTATCAAACATTCAATCTATCGAAGGTTTTCTAGCGATTTCAAGGACAGATATCCCATCGTTATCGGGGTTTACAGGATTGCAATCAATCGGTGGAGATTTATACCTAGCACTATGTTTTTCTGCCCAAGCCATCGATGGGTTTTCAAATTTAAAGAGTATTGGAGGAGAGCTTACTATTCGTTCTTTTAGTAGCTTAACCACAATAGAAGGTTTTGAAAGTTTGGACTCTGTAAAAAGTATTTATATTCTTTTTAATGATCAATTAAAAGTACTGGATGCATTTTCGAATTTAAAAAGTATTAGTAATCAATTTTGGGTTGGTTATAATGATTCACTTACAACGATAATAGGACCACCGCTTGTCTCCGACCTGAATAGTTTAGACATTCGTAAAAGTAAAAATTTGGTGGCTGTTTCAGGTTTTAATAATTTGCATAAAATTGGGAGTTTATTGAATCTTGTTAATAATCCTAAATTAAATTCACTGACTGGCTTGAATAGTATAGATACAATTGAAGGAAAATTTAGAATTGTTTATAATGGTATGTCCAGCCTATCTGACTTTTCACAACTTCATTATGTTGGAAAAACAATGGAGGTTAGGGACAATGGATTTTCCACAATGTCTGGCCTATCTAACTTATCAACCATAGGCGAAAATTTGCTCATTTGGCATAATCCAAATTTAACGAGCATGTCTGGCTTGTCAGGGTTATCAAGTATTGGTGGAGGTTTGTTGATGAGCAACAATCCAGTTTTGACTTCTACAGATAGCTTTCCTTTACTCGAGAACATCCATGGTGCGTTGATTGTGCGCAATAACCCAAAACTTAAAAAAATCAGCGGTTTAAATGGATTGAATAAAATTGGTGGAGATTTGTACCTAAAAAACAATGACATCCTAACGAATCTGGGTGGGTTGGTCAATTTGAATAAAATCGATGGAGATTTAACAGTCTCCTCTCTTTCCAAACTGGATAACTTAGATGGTTTATCGAATATAACATCAATTGGGGGGCATTTAAAAGTAGTAGAAAACCCAAAAATTATCTCCTTGAATTTAAGCGCCTTATCTCATGTAGGAGGAGACTTTTTGGTTCGTGGAAATAAATTGTTATCGGATTTTGTCGGGCTGAGTAATTTGTATTCGGTGGGTGGGGAGTTTAATCTTTCTTACAACGACCAACTAGCTAATTTAAACGGATTGAACAACTTGTCTCTTGTTGGCGGAGCATTTTTACTAAGTCAAAATTCAGTTTTAGAAGACTTGACTGCATTGTCTAATTTAACTACAATCGGCTATGAGTTCACTATTGCCAATAATGATAAACTAACATCTCTTGCTGGCTTAGATAAATTAAATCATATTTTTGGACGATTGAGTATTGTGAACAATGAAGAACTTTCAGATATTAGCGGTTTACGGAATATTGACCCTGTGGGTATTTTGAGTAATTCAGGTGTGCCGGATTTGCGGATTGACAATAATCCAAAACTTGAAGATTGTGCCATTAAATCCATTTGCCATTTCTTTGATCTCGCAGGCAAGTCTTCTTTGTTTGAAAACAACAAAGCGGGTTGTAACACCGAGCAAGAAGTTATGGATGCTTGTGTTGTTTCCACGAGCAATATAGCTGATGCTGATTTTAGTATTTACCCGAATCCTTTCGGTAATGAATTGAAAATAGATTTAAATCCATTACAAAATGCCTATATTTACTTCTACGACATAACGGGCCGTTTTCTCCGCAAGGAGCGCGTACGAAATGGGACAAATGAGCTAGATGTGAGCGATTTTCCGAAAGGGATGGTGTTTTATGAAGTACGGGATGGGGTGGTTTTGTTGGGGCGGGGGAAGGTGGTGCGGAATTGAGCATTGAGTCGCTTCGCTGGTTGAGTCGCTTCGCTGGTT
>CAMZKG010000158.1 GCA_947311105.1 uncultured Saprospiraceae bacterium | reverse complement strand
GTCCGAAGGACAAGTGACTCAACCAGCGCAGCGACTCAACTCCTTTCACCAAAAATAAAAAAAATCCCACCACGAAAATATCATAGTGAGATTTAACTTTCAAGGAAGGACGCGACTACCTACGCCCCCCATCCAATCGGTCTTGTAATTTTTTCAACTCATCCCATTTGCCCGCTTTAGCCAATTTAGCTTGTTCGGGCCAAGTAGCAGGATTATGCATTTTATAGCGGTTACCGGCATCGGCAAGAATTTTCTTTAGTCTTGTTTGGCTAGCAGCCGCTAATTTGGCAAAAGTAGGGATGCCAGCATCCGTCAGCAATTGAGCAATCTTAGGCCCAATACCTTCAATTTTTTTCAAATCATCGGGCTTCTTCGGTGCAGGAGCCTTTTTGACTACTTTTTTTACTGGCGCTTTAGCAGCGACCTTTTTTGGAGCAGCTTTTTTAGCCACCTTTTTAGCAGGAGTTTTTTTCTTAGGCTTGTCAGCTTTTACTTTAGGCAGCTCGCCTTCAAAGTAGTACTCATCAATAACAACGTCATCTTTCCAAGTCCGACGGATGATTTCTTCCCATAGTAACTTGGCGCCCCAGGTAGTAGTAAATTCAAAAGTGAATTTTGAGTGAGATACATTTCCAGTAATGGTCTGACCATGTAGCTCAACACAATCTACCTTTTGTACTAGTTGGAAAAACTTGACCAGCCATTCTCTTTTTTGGGCTTTGTTCTTAGAGCGATCACCAGAGTCACTGTGTGTAACTACATTGTCATGAAAATACTTATCAAAAGCATCAATGATATTGCCTTGGGTGACCATCTTGTCTAAGCTATCCAGTTTCTTTTTAATACTCATTTTTTACAGTTTTTTTTTGCGGAAGAAATTGCGATGGCAAAGATAGGGCATTTTTTTTTAATTTGTTACGTGTGTCTCATGTAATGTTTTTTAGACCTTAGCTATTTTATTATTGATTCGGTTAACCCCAAAGCGATAAATACAAAAATACCAAGCGAGTAGATTAAAACTGGGGTTTCTTAAACTTTAAGATATTGTTCAATTGTGCAATCGTTCAACTGATTGTCAAATGGAATGATTGCTAGAAAAAATTTCTTTTTGCTTGTCTTTTGCCATTTACCCTGTACCTTTCATCTGGCGATAATCGCTGCGTTCTATTGAAGCCAATTCCTGAATTGGCTCTACGGCGATACTCGCTGCGCTCGTCTCTACATCTTGCAAATAAATTTGCAAGGCCACTCGTTCAACATGCCCGACTCGAAGCGATTAGTAAATTTATGAAAAGAAACAAAAGGAGAATTTGTGGTGCTAGATTTTGCTGAAATGCCCCAAAAATAAGGAAAAAGGTAGCCGCCGCAGGCAAGGGGGCGTGAAATTTATTTCACGCCTTCGAGTAGCGCAGCGTTACGAGTAGCTACGCAGGAATTGGTCAAGCACGATCTGGGCGGTAGCATTCAACTTCTCAACCAGCAATGTCCAAAGGACAAGCGTCTCAACCAGCGAAGCGACTCAACTCTCTCGCCCCTTAAACTAAAACCGAACTAACGCCGACATTCCAAAACCCATGCCCCCTAAAGTGCTCGGCTGGACTTGAATACTCAAATCATCCCCTACATCAAAATTGCTCAAATGGGCGTCCACAAAGGCATCCACTAGGCTCAAACTATAAATCACACCCGTCCAAATATACGCCACCTGCAAGTTTTTATCATATACACCCCGTACCTTAAATAACGCTTCAGTGGAGTATAGGCCGACAAATTCATCCACAGTCGTAGGGTCTCCATCTAGCCGATATTTGCGAGCTTGGTCATATCGATTAAATTTCTTCTTGTTGTCTATGATCATGTACGTCGAAAAACCCAAACCGGCATAAACTAAGGGCACTTTCCAGTATTTACGGTTATATACTTGCCCACCACCAGGAATTAAGGCAAATAACAACGCCCGTTTGGGGACGGGGTGGAATGATTTTTTAGAAGTAGTCTGAGCCAATAGGGTAGAGTCCGTTGGCACTTGTGCTCTAGCCCACGGTAGAACCAAAAAACTAGAGAGTACAAGTATTAAAAGGAATCTAGACATAGTTGTCATTTTTTCTTACTGATATTGTTTTTGCGATTGATATCTGCCATGCGGTGAGACGAATCAATTTCGATAGACTTAATCTTTTTGTACTTGTACGGAATCGTAAACTCATATTCCTTTTGGAAAGGAGCCCAATCATCTAGTACGGTTACTTCCATTTGATTCATCACGTCACCGGTTTTTTCTCCACGCATTAGCGCAAGCGGGATGTAAAATAGATGTTGGTCACCATTTTTGAGTGTCACCACGACATCCAAAGGCATCGGCATTACCCCAATTTTTTCTAATTTTACGGAAGTCTTTTTTCTTGATTTTTTGGACAAATCAGTGACCGCATAGTCTATCGTATGCGTCGTCCGAATCCAATATTCTTGATACCAGTCAAGGTTCAGGTCAGATTGTTTTTCCATGATACGGAAGAAGTCATCAGGATTAGGATGTTTGCCATGCCATGCATGAAAATACTTTAAGAGACCCTGCGCAACATTCTCACTTCCAATAACATATTCTAATTGTCTTAAAGTTAATTCTCCTTTAGTATATGCACCCGTCCAATAAGCTGTATTCGTTTGGTAGTGATCGGCATGTGTCGATAAGGGCTCTTCCATACCCGCTTTATTCACTTGAAAATACCTACTATAATGGGATGCAAAAGGGTCATCAGATGCCTTCGCGCTACCCAAAAGCCCTTTGCCCGCAAGGTGATCCATTATCTTGGTCGAAGCATAAGTCGTAAACCCTTCATCCATCCAAGGATAAAGCAGTTCATTACTGGCTAGCATCATTTGATACCAGCTATGCATTTGTTCATGCACAGCCACTCCCACTAAGCTCCCTAATGGGCGATTACCCGTAATCAGCGTGGCCAAAGGATATTCCATGCCACCATCACCTGCTTGGATAAATGAATACGTTTTGTACTGATACTGACCAAAATGTTCATTAGCGTAGTCTATCGCTACATCTATAATTGCAGGTAGTTTTTCCCAACTTTTTGTCTGCTCTCCCGGCTGATAAAAGAAATGCAGCACTTCGCCATCTTTTCGTGTAAACTTTTTGTGCACATAGTCCCTGTCAGCCGCCCAAACAAAGTCATGCACATTAGGTGCCTTAAAATGGTAAGTATATTTATCGCCTTTCGGCAAATGCAGCTTTAGACCTGGCTTGCCATATCCGTGCCCCACTTCTTCGGGATTTTGGATATATCCTCCTGCGGCGACCACATAATTTTTGTCGATGGTAATCTTGACATCAAAATCTCCCCAAACGCCATAGAATTCTCTAGCTAGGTAAGGGTCAGTATGCCATCCATCTTGGTCATATTCAGCCATTTTGGGATACCATTGAGCCATAGAATAGTCGATGCCTTCGGCATTATTACGGCCATTGCGACGTATCTGTATCGGTACTTGCGACAAAAATTCCATCTCAAATGTTACCGTAGAGTGGGGGAGTATCGGCTTTGGTAAGCTAACTTCTAGTACCGTTCCTTCGATATGATATTGAGTTGGTGCACCATTCATGGATAGTTTGGTTACTTGCGTAAAACCTTCATCCTTAGGCTTTAATTTAGCAAATTTTCCTTCTACTCTTGGGTCAGGATCCGGCATAGCACGGCTGTGCAAATCCATCCCAGAGCCTTTTTGAAAAGCATTCAAATAAAGATGAAAATATACTTTTTTTAGCTTGTCAGGCGAATTGTTGGTATAAGCAAGCTTTTGTGTACCTGTAAATTGATGATTATTGACATCAAAATCAATATTCATTTGGTAGTTCACATGTTGTTGCCAGCGCTCCGTTTGGGCTTGCGCAAAAATAGAAAGAGACAAAAAGAAAAGGAGAAAGAAAAATTTAGAATGCATAAGTAGGTTCTTTTTTTGTAGAAAACTGGGTTTTTGGTTTTTTTATTGTGAGTAATTAGCCAATTTCGCAGGCTCGAATGGCAAAGGTAGGTTATTTTGTTCGGTTTGAGAAACCTTACCAAGCCAAAGCGATAAAGATATAAATGCCAAGCGAGAAGATTGAAATAGGGGTTTCTTAAACCTTACTAGGGGTTTCTTAAACCT
>CAMZKG010000157.1 GCA_947311105.1 uncultured Saprospiraceae bacterium | reverse complement strand
TAGCATGGTTGCCAGTGGATATTAAGGAAATTACGCAACCGAAACTCAGGATGTCGATTTATCCCAACCCTTCAAAAAATAGTTTAACAGTTTCTTTTCCAGTGTTTTATGACGATAGAGTATTAGAAATTCGAGATATTATGGGTAAAGTTGTTCAAATAATTTCTTTAAAGGCTGGAGTTGCGGAGCAAAGTATTGATGTTTCTAATATTCCATCTGGGATATACTTTGTCGTAGATCAGAAAAGAAAGTATGAAGTGGAGAAAATAGTAATTATGAAATAAAAAATTGAAAAAAATATAGTCGCTAACAAGCGATGATGACAGCAGACTCACCTGCCGCAGGCGCAACACAGGTGAGCCCGCTGCATATCGCAGGACGTTATCATCGATTAAAAAGAAAATAACGGAGATAATCTCCAAAATGGTGGAGCTGCCAATCAGCTCATAATAAAATCACTAATTATGAAAATCTTAAAATTATTTTTTCTTATAGCTACTCTTTTTATCTATTCTTGCACTAAAGATTATCAAGGAGAATTACATGATCCAAAATCAAATGGAGATAATTTGATTAGTTTGAGAAGTTCGAGTCTTCCTTCTTTAATAAATGAAATGCTTCATTTTGATAGTTATTCTGAATTTGAAAATTTCATTAAAGAACTTGAAACACTAGAACAAGACAGTACGAATTCAAAAGACGCTTATGCATCCTTAGGTATTGATTTGAATAGTGATTCTATACCAAATTTAACTGATAATCCAATTTGTCTAATAACCGAGCAAGGAATAAATGGATTTGTTTCAGCAAGGTCAGTGGAAGAAAAGCGTATTAACTTAGCCCTAAATAACGGAGAAGATGTATTCTCAATTATTGATGCTCCTTATTTAAAGACTACATTAAATTTTGATAATTCGGTTCATATAGGTACAAGAATATTTAAATTCTATGATAATGGCGGAACAGCTATCATTTTAAATAATGATTGGGATGCATACAATTCCATAAAGTCACTCTCGTTTGACGAGATAAAATTTTCGACTAATATTATCATTACGAGTGATTCTCGACACAATTGGACAAAATTCTATTATTTTGATTCTGATAATAAAATTACAGGAGAAAAGGAATATACGGATGCAGAACTTCCTGCGGCAAGCCCACTTTATTGTGATTTTTCAGAGCATATGACTGTAACAAAGTTGAATAACGGGAAATTAAGAATAGAATTAGACTTTCCTACATCCTATGATGAATATGAATGGACTTTTGAAGATGGTAGTAAATCTTATGATTATCCTCTAATTATCGATTGTGCAGAAATGTCAAGCGGTTTTGTTGAGTTGGATGTATGGATGTTTTGCCCCGAATGTCCAACAGGACATAGAAGAATTTGTCGTGGTAGAGTAGAGTTTGAATGTGATTGTGGCGAAAAGAAAAAAGTACAAAGGACTTTAATTCAAACTGTAAACGGACAAAAATGGAAAATTGATGCATCGATATGGGTAAAAAGTGGAAATGTTGGATGCAAAATGAAATATTTAAGAAAATTCTGGGTTGGTTGGCTACCGGCATATAATCAAGCAGTCTGCACTGATATTAAAGGTACATATAAAAGGGAGAATATTGACAAATCATGTACAGACGTGTCATATAATGATATAAAGTGCTTAGGAGCTGGAACGTTTCCTACGTCCATATCTGTTTCAAAATCTGATAAACCAAACATATTCAGAGAACCAAATAAATTGGATTCAGGGCATAAAGTGAAAGTCAAAGGAACATGGTTTGGTTTCGGTGTTGGTACTACACCAAGGTTAGTTTTAGATTGATATGTTGTATCTATTCATTAACCTAAAACATAGCATTATTATAAGAAGAGTAATAGTGCTTTATCTATTAATTTTGTTTTCTTCAAGGGGAGAATCTCAAACTATTTCCTTTGGGTTTGGACCTAATTATACTCTAACTAATCAAAAAAAGCCAATGGTAGGTGGAGTGAATTATTTTGACAATACTGATTATTCCTTTAAGATTTCAATAGAGCATGTATTATCAAGTCCTAAATGGTCACTGTTTGGTGATTTCACACAGTACGATGGGTATACCTTTATTACATTTGAAGAAGGAAGTGTTCTTGCACCAGACGGTTTTCCAGTAATTGGAGATGGTTTTAATGGTGTGAATGTATATCGATTCGACCTTGGTTGTAGCTATAATTTGATAGACCAAAACAGAAAGTTTTATTTGAAACCGTTTTTGAGTTTGGGTATACAAATTTCAAAACGAAATGGTTGGGAATTTTATAGTGAACTTTTTCAAATAAATGGACCTGACTATTTTGAGTTAGAACCAATATGGATTGATTCTTATAATACTACTCAATTGGTTCCTAGCATGGGGTTCAGAATGGGCATTGTGTTTTTGAAGAGAATGGAATTGACCCTTAGGGTTAAAGGAGTTTATGGCTTCCAATCATTTCAAGATATGTATTTCAAGTATTCTTATAAAGGTGTACAACAAGAGATAGCAGTTTTTGAAGCAACTGGAACAGGAATTTTTACATCTTTGAGTATTGGATATAGATTCAAGAAAACAGAGTAATAGAAACCGATGATAACATTAGATAAGCAGCATACCGCCCTTCGGGCTGGTACGCTGCTTATCATTGACCGTTAGCATTGATAAGAGGGAAATAAGCAATATAAACGGTCTTGCCTTAGTTCTGTATTTGATATTATGTAAATTGAATTAAGGAGAGTGAAGGTATTGAATAAAATGTCTTTTTATTAGTGCTTCGGCAGAAGCTACATTCATTAGATTTGTTCAAGCAGATTGCAACACGAACTAACTGCCCAACAAGAATGTAGGTGTGTAAATTATTTAATTTTAGATATGAAAAAATTTAAATCTTCCTTGTTTGTTTTCCCTTTTAAGGGATTGCAGTTTTCATTTTTGTTTTTACTTCTTTTTTTAGTTTCGTCATGTAGGAAAGAGCCTCGCCAAGAATCAAGTTCTGCATTTGAAGAAGTTGAATTTCGTTCATACGAAGAAACATCTTGCGGATACATTGATGAATTATGTATCCCTTGTTTGCTTAGACCGACTCTTCCAGATAAAAGTATACACTTGTTGGTAAGAAATGAAAACGGGGGTGTTGAAAATATTTCTTTGCAAAAAGTTAACTTTTTTGATAATATTAATGAACTATTGGTTACAAGTGGTAAGAGTTCATATCTATTAGTTGAAACAGAAATAGAAGAAATTATATCGAAATCAGTCTTGTTTGACAATAGTAATCCTGTTTTTTCGGCTCATGTATTCTCTTTCTTTCAAGATGATTTACTTGGCCAGATCTCCGATGATATGTCAATAAATGAACTAAAAATACTTTTAGGGAAGTCTACAATTAAGGATGAAAATGGAGATATTATCGTTGATTATTTAGACAAAGAACCTCCCGTTGTCGCAGGCATGAAATATTTCAAGTTTTGCACTCAAAGTTTGCAAAAATTAAGGACATTGGAGCGTTATAGAAAGATTCTAAATAAACCAACTGTCGCTATTTCGTCACAAAGTACCTGGTACTACCTTTTGGATCCTATTTTTGAAATGTGTTCTAAAGGTATTGATTTAACATTGGATTGCATTGATACCCGTTGTGTTATTGAAGCTTTTCAAAATAGTACTGGGGCGAGTCAATATTCAAAGGATATTTTAGTGGTTAATTATATTTGTCATTTGTTGGAGTTAAGTGATGCCGACGGAAAGTGGTTAGCATTACAGGAAAATCGCCAGATAGCGTTGGATATTTTTACTCAGTTTGAGAAGAATTCCAATTCCAATTGTTTTCCAGATGATTGTTGGTATTTAGAAATAGCTAAAGCATTTGTACAGAACAAAAAAATGGGTAAGCTAAAGCCTGATGCAGAAGATGGGTTTGACGATTATGCTACGGTGCAAGCTAAATTAGCTGAGTTTTATTGTAGAGATGACGCTTATTGTATTATTGATGGCTACGGGATGGCTAGAGTGCAGGTAATGTTAAATCCTGATGCCTATGATGAAGCTATTTTAAATCACTTAAATTCAGGTACAACTCTCACAGCTTTTGCTGAAAGTGAGTATCAAGCTGAACCTAATAATCCAAAGGTGTACTATAATCTTTATGGGTATGATGGTATATCAAGATGGATAAATGGTGAGTGGGTTCATACCCAATGGCATTGGGATGCGACAGATTGGTCGTATGTTTATAAGAATGGCATATGGGAAAGTTATGAACTTCCTACTGGAATTAAGTATGATTTTCCAAATATTGTATCTGAACTCGCAAGTTTAGGGCATTTAGCTTTAGATTGTGCTGGACTTGTTCCTGTATTGGGGGAGGTAGCAGATGGAATAAACGCAGTATGGTATTTTGCAGAAGGTGATTATGTTAATGGGACTCTTTCGGCAGCTGCAATGATTCCAATAGTTGGTACTTTTTCTACTGGTGCGAAATGGGCAAGGAATACTTTAAAATTAGCAGATAATGTGTTTTATTCATCCAAAGGGGTTATCTTTGCCGTAATTAATGGGGAGTCTAGATTTGCTCATGTTATGAAGCATGCTTGGCCAAACCCAAACAGGCTTTATCATGGAGTATTTAGTGATTCTGATAATATTATCGGACTTATAGATGATGCTTTTGAGAAAATTAAGAATAATAGCCAGGATGTTGCAATTTTACCAGCAGGTCCAAATCAACCAGCAAATTATACTGCCTATTTAGTTGAGATGTACGATAATATAGGATATGGGAGCGGGAAATTTGAGCCAGGAAATCCAATCTACACTAAACTGAAAGTGGTGTTCATTAATGGAACAGATAAAATTATTACAGCTTTTCCTGCTCCTTAAATTGTTTCCATAGTTTTTTTATTGCAGTTTTTATGAAAACTTAAAAATTTATGATAGATTTAAAAATTGGAAAAACTTCAATTGATTCTGTGATTATCTGGAATGTACCAGAAATTGATAGCTTTCCTTCGTCTCTCTACTATTTTGCTAATAGTTTGAATGAATTATTTGAAGGTATTGGTTCGGAAAATCTTTTATTGAGTGCCAAAACTTGTTTTCTTGAAATGGTGGTAGGGTATACAATTTTTTTCTTCGAGCGCTATTATTTATTGCTTTTAAAACCCATGCTAGGCAATACGATATATATGCCCATCTCTTTTGAAGATTCTTATTTGGTTGTTTTAGTTATTAAACATGTCGATAACGATTTTCTTCAACTAACTATTAGAATTTTTGATACTACTGCTCCATCACCATCGTATTCTTCGTTATTTGAAGATTATTCTAGTTTTAATCCAATCTATGTATCAAATACATCTATGGTAATCAAGTCAACCTTTTTGTCTGATTTTGAACGCTTTATTTCAAAGAAACACGCTTATTTGAAAGAAGCAAACATTAATTGCACTTCAAATTTAGACAATGGGTATCAATGCTAACACTATGTATGGCGGAATGCCAGCCAAAAAAGGGCTGGCACTCCGCATACAATTGCCGTTATATATTATGGAGCATCGGTTGCCCTAAAAAAAGAGCAATAAAAAGAATTAGAGCTCGCACCTAGGTTGGGCTAAGAAGCCTTAAAAGACCAAGTGAGTCGAAAAAAAAGAATAAAGTGTTTTCTTGGGGCGGTCGTGGTTGGGAGAAGGTTTTTGGGAATATCGGTTTCTACCACCAGTCCTTTTCTCGGGTGTTCTTGGGACTCGGAGAGTGGAAAGGAGTCGGAGTTTAGAAAAACTGAAGATTGGCAAACTTGGCAAAAAGGACAGGTTATCGGGGGACGTTGTGAAAATAGGGTAGTTGAGTGGTTGTGGCTTTATTTTTACGAAAGTAGTTGATTTGTGCTAGCCCGAATCGGGATTTTTTCTTATCTTTGTGGGGAAACTAGCAGTAATGACGGTAGTAAATTGTCTGTGGAACTTGGACTAGCACCCGTCAGTAGCTCGCTAAAACAGTAG
>CAMZKG010000156.1 GCA_947311105.1 uncultured Saprospiraceae bacterium | reverse complement strand
GCGCCATTTTGGAATTGAAACTAACCTAACGAATACAGAAAATACTGAATCTAACTTGCTTTTAATCGCACCATTTTGGAATTGAAACATTGCTTTGGCCAGTAAAGACCCACGCCCGTAATTGCTTTTAATCGCACCATTTTGGAATTGAAACTCCATATACGCTCGGGAGTATTATTGTCAAGCATACCCTTTTAATCGCACCATTTTGGAATTGAAAAATGTCTATCAATGAAAGCCCCTGGTTATTGACATTATCAGCTTTTATCGAAAAATAGCTTAAGAAAGCTTGTCCGTGCCTGCCATTTTGGATTGGATTTATTTTTTTGTTGAAAATGGCCAAGGTTTCGTAATCCCTTGACCTTTAACCATTTATCGTTTATCCGTACCCCAAAAACTAAGCATGCATAAAGCCAATCTTTCTCAATACAGTTAAGCTTCCGTAGCCAAGCTTAAATACATTTATTTAAATACAACCCCCACTTTTATTTTTTTTTTCAAAAAACATCCGTAGGAGTCCCTAAAATTGACTTATATTGTCCCAAAATATCAAACTACTATGCGTATCAAACTTACTCGCCGATAAGCATAGCTTGTCAATCTTAGACCGCTTCAAAATGCAAAAATACATTGACCAACTAATCGCCGACATTAAGCAAACCATCAAAGAAACAGATGCAGATTCACCCGACACGGAGCCTACCATAGATGATATCTTAGCTGAATCTGAAAGGTATGTAGAAAATGATGCCTTGGTGTCCATGTTTGCACATTTTGGCTTCAAAAAGGAAGACTTCCCGCCCGAAGAAAAGCTTTCTGATTCGCAAGTCGAAGAATTAACTTTTGCCATTCTTATTATGTGGGCGATATTCAATTATACAGCAGTTTTTCCAGACGAAATACCTCCCCGATTACTCTATCCTTTGTTGTGCAAACGTATGGAAGAACCTACGTTACTCATGGAGTATGGACACATAAACATCGAATTTTGTGAATATAACCCAGAAACTTGCCCTTTTGGAAAATATTGTGATTGCGACTTCTCCTAATTCCAGCAAAACCTTATAGTTATATCTCGCCAATTCTTCTACTCATGATTCACTCACCCTATGCCTTATGAATTTCATAGTTTATGACCTAGAAGCGACTTGCTGGAATGGACGACCGCCTGGAATGATTCAAGAAGTCATCGAAATTGGGGCTTATAAAATTGATGAATATGGTCGAGCTGTCGATAAATTTAGTCGCTTCATCAAGCCCCAAGCGCATCCCGTTTTATCCCTTTTTTGCAAGCAATTAACGGGGATTACCCAAGTCGATATCAATAGAGCGCGACCTTATCCAAGTGTGATTGATGATTTTCTTGATTGGATAAACATTGATGAAGACTATGTGCTTTGCTCTTGGGGGGATTTTGATCGCAAGATTTTTATCAAAAATTGCGAACAGCATCGTATCGATTTTGAGTGGGCTCAGCAGCATATCAACCTAAAAGCCCAATATTACCGTATCCGTAATTTTACCAAGCCCGTAGGACTCCAAAAAGCACTCCGAAAAGAAGGTTTTGAATTTGATGGAGAGCCCCACCGCGGGATTGATGATGCGTTTAATACGGCAAAGATTTTTATGCGCCTAATAGATAGGTGGGCGTATTAGCTATTTAAGTTTCGGCACCTTGAAAGGCCGTAGTTATTGATATTGTCTGCTTTTGCAAAAATTAGCTTAACAATGATTTTGGGCTAGTTTCAGTTGAACAATTGCACAATTGATCCAAATAAAGTTTTGCTTCACCCATTAGCTACAGTTTACAACGACTTTTCGGAGTAAGACCAACCTTTTACCCTTCACCTAGTTAAGGATGTACAAAACAGCCTTTCCGCAAGGCTTCCATTGAAGCAAGCCCTTTCTCTCGAGCTAATTTCATATTATTTTCAGGGATTTTTTCCACGTTCGGATAGCTTGCTATGGCTTCCGCCAAACTAGCTTCTGGGATGATATGAAACATCGGGTATGGAGACCGATTAGTATAATTGGCTGGATCATCATATTCCGCTTCCGCAAAACAATAATCAGGATGAAACGTCGCTATTTGATAAATACCACGATAACCCTGCTCATCAAGCAGCCGATCCGCCATTTCGACCAAGTCCAAATAAGCATCAAAACTATTTTCTTCTCCTTCCCCAAAATCGGGAAATACAACCAAACTAGTCTCGTATTGCTCAGAACTATCCAAGAAAGCGCATTCTTCTATCATTTCTTCAAGGATGACAGCGACACCACTATCGGTTATCACTCTAATATTCAATTGGTTATGCGTAACAACTGGAGCGGCAAATGGGCAAAAATTTAACCCAATGACGACTCTATTAACCCAATTCATGGTTTCTTCGATGATTGTTTCTTTTGATTTCATTGGGTTATGTGTTTAAGGATTTTACAGAAATCCGTGGACACAATTCACGAATTATCTCGTCACCAGGTCAAAGCCCGCACAAAACTAAACAAAGAAATGAACAAAACCAACCAAATACAGTTTTTAGTCCATCTAAATCAAAGTGAAGCATAAAAAAAATGGCACGCCCAGGTAAAAAAAGCTCAGAACCATTTAGGAAACTATCTTGGAAAGAATTAAAACGCAGCGCTTACATCTTCAAATTTGTTAAGCCGTACAAATGGCATTTCATTATTGGGATGTTATTATTGACAATCTCGAGTCTAGTTTTCATGGCCTTTCCAGGAGCCGCAGGAGAAATGGCCAATGTCGCCAACAAACAACCTAAATATCCCCAATACCACCTTAAAGTCCTAGATTTTGCATGGATTTTCTTAGGGATTGTCCTTATTCAAGGAATTGCGTCCTACATCAAAACCATTTTATTTGCCAGAGTTAGTGAAAAAGGGATGGCCGACGTCCGAAGTGCTGTTTTTGGCAAGATGATACGTCAAGACATGACTTATTTCGAGCAATTTCGGGTCGGAGAATTAACCAGCCGATTAACATCAGATATTGAAAAATTACAATCTGCTTTTTCGGTTACTTTAGGAGAATTTTTGAGACAAATCGTCATACTCATTTCAGGCATAGGGATATTAGTTTATTTCAACCCTAAGTTATCAATGATTATGTTGATGACTTTTCCGATTATTGTTGTACTGGCGATGGTTTTCGGCTCAAAAATCAAGAAACTATCCAAGGTGCGTCAAGAAAAAATAGCCACATCTAATACGGTTGTCGATGAAGTATTTCAGGCATTTACTACTGTAAAAGCTTACGCCAACGAATGGTTTGAAGAGACCCGCTACTCCAAGTCATTACAAGATATTGTTACTGTTTCTCTTCGATTTGCCCATTCCAAAGGGTTATTTTTTATTTTTATGACTGTTTTTCTTTTTGGGGGTATTTTCTTTGTTTTGATTCAAGGTGCGCTATTGGTCGAATCAGGCGAAATGCAGGTAGGGGATTTATTTTCCTTTATTATTTATACGGGGATTATTGGGTCTGCTATTGCGGGACTAGGGAGTCTTTACACCGAGATAGCAGGCGCCGTAGGCGCAACAGAGCGAATCTCCGAAATACTCCAGCGAGATACAGAAATTGATGCGACTCCACCCACTGAAGCTGAAAAAGTGCGTTTCAAAGGAGCCATTGAGTGGCAAAACGTACATTTCACCTACCCCAAGCGACCTGACATGGAAGTGCTAAAAGGTATCTCCATCAAAGTACAGCCTGGTGAAAAAATCGCTTTGGCAGGGCAAAGTGGTTCGGGCAAATCTACCATCATGAGTCTATTGCTTCGCTTTTATGAGCCGAGTTCTGGACACATCATGGTGGACGGCAAAGATGCTACGTCCTACAATCTCACCGCTTACCGCCAAAATTTTGCCATCGTACCCCAAGATGTCGTCCTTTTTGGCGGAAGCATCAAAGAAAATATCGCTTACGGACTACCCAACGCAACTGACGAGCGCATCATCGAAGCCGCCAAACAAGCGAATGCCTGGGATTTTATCCTTTCTTTCCCGCAAGGGCTGGATACTATTGTCGGTGATCGGGGCACGCGGCTTTCTGGTGGTCAACGCCAACGGATTGCCATCGCACGCGCCATCTTAAAGGATCCCGCCATTTTACTTTTGGATGAAGCCACATCGTCTTTAGATGCAGAGTCCGAAAGAGTTGTCCAAGAAGCCCTTGACCGCCTAATGGAAAACCGTACTTCCATCATCATCGCTCACCGACTAGCCACCATCAAAAATGTAGATAAGATTTATGTCATCGAATCGGGTGAAGTCATCGAGTCAGGCACTCACCTTGAGCTTTCGCAAAAAGTAGGGGGCACCTACAATGCTTTGGCCAAATTACAATTTGTCTAACGGCAATGCAAATTCATTTGCATAATGGCAATGCAAATTCATTTGCATAATGGCAATGCAAATTCATTTGCATAATGGCAATGCAAATTCATTTGCATAATGGCGGTGCAAATTCATTTGCACACCCCCAAAGCCCCCCCCCCAAAAAAAAATAAACATCCCATACACAAAATCCAGGCAACCAAACAACGCAAATCGTCAAGAAGAAACTAAAACTATCTAGGAGTTCCTATTATCAGGCAGAAAATAGACTTTGGGTTTGTCGAAGCTATTTTTGTGAAGCATATCATAAAAAAACAGCAAAAACAGGCGCAAAAAGGGCATTTTGTGGCATAATATTTGCCATTTAACAAAGGTTAAAGTCTAAACATAAAAACATGAAATTACCTACCTTTGTCAAAAATACTACTAAAATGAAGCAAATCCTTATCATCTTTTACCTAACATGTATCTCTTTTTCCCTTTTTGCGCAAGCAGGATGCACCGACCCCCAAGCAAATAATTATAATCAAAATGCAACCGAAAATGATGGAAGTTGTACCTACGACCACACCGAATTAATTCCCCAATTTAGGACTAACTTAGCAGACGAATTAGAAGAATTATCAGGAATGATTAGCTATCAAAATCGTATTTTTGGCCTAGCTGACTCAGGAAATGATGCCGCCATCTACGAATTTGACACCATTACAGGAGCAATCATCCACACCAAAGAACTAATCGGCACAGAAAATATCGACTGGGAGTCCATGACCATTGATGATACTTTTGTCTATGTTGGAGACACAGGAAACAACAAAAACGGAAATCGAACGGACTTAGTCATTTATCGGTTTCCGATTGGAGACCTAGACGTTGATGGAGACATTCCTGCCAATCACATTGAGCGTTTATATTACCACTATGAAAACCAAACCGACTTCACCGAACTCCCCAAAAACTCCACGCGGTTTGATTGTGAATCCATCGTTAGTCTCGGCGATTCTATCTATTTATTTACAAAAGATTGGAAAAAATTCATCACACGCTCCTACTCCATCCCCAAAATACCTGGCAATCATACCGCCATTTTGCACGACTCCTTAGCGGTCACTGGAATTGTCACCGATGCCACTACATCAGGCGATACGATAGTGATTTTACTCGGTAGTTCGTTATTGGGCAATTCATTTTTGGAGATACTCCACGACTATAAGGGCCACGATGTCTTTTCGGGTAATAAGCGACAAATTACCGTCAAACATAGCTCTTTAGGGCAACCTGAGTCGCTTACGCTAAATGCCAATTTATCTGGTTTTATAGGGACAGAAGCCTTTAAGGTCAACGGAGTAGAAAAAAAGCAAGCCATCTTTTCCTATTCCATCCTTGAATACCTACACAATCCAATCACGTCGTTGGCGCAAGCCGCACTAACCAAGCCCAATCTACAAATCTTTCCAAATCCCGCCAATTCGGAAAATATATCTTTCACTATACCAAAGACATTGCGGACGCAGCCATACCAACTAATATGGTGCGACGCAAAAGGTCAAATATTGGATATTACGCAAAAGAACGACTCCGACCCAGACAGTATAATCCAATATGCTATCCCCCAAAACGCCAAAACAGGTCAAAACTACCTAATTATTCAGGCGAAAAAGGAAAAATACATAGGCACTGTACAGGTACAGAAATAGCAAAATCCCACGAAAGATGGTCTGCCTTAGTTGAAATAGAAGAAATAAAACAAGAAAATAAGGACTACGGTAATAACCCCTGCAATCGTAAAGAATTTCTTAGTATTTGCGTCATCCAATCTCTCCACTTGCTTTTTGTGCTTCTTTTTGCGCGTCTTTGGTGCTTTCATACTAGTTATTTTTTGTGTGGCTGTGAGCGTCTTACGACAAATACCACTATGATTCAAAACTTGGGTACAAGTTAGGAATAATTTTCAAAAGCTACAAAAAGAATGAGAAAACTCCTGTAATTATTTTACTCAAGTTTCGATAGTTAGAAAAGAACGTGGTTATTGATATCGTCCGCTTTGGCAGAAATTAGCTTAAAAAAGCTTGTCTTTGTCAATTTGGATGGGAGTTAATTTTTTATAGGAAATACCAAATTCTTGTAACCCCTTGACCGAAATTTAAATTCAATTATTTTACAACATCAGGCGTGGTGGGATTATAACCAAATCTTTTGTCGGGAATCTCCACACCAAGTTGGTGCAGCATATAACCCAAACTAGCAAAATGATGTATAGCATGACTATGTGCCTGACACAAAGCACTTCCAAGCGTATAATTCACTTGTACCAAGCCCAACCCCAAATCATCCACGACTTCCACAGGAATATCCGCATCAAGACTTTGGATGGCTTGTATTTTTTGGACAATCTCGTCAAGATAGTTTCTCGCCACTCCGATATTAGTTTCCGCCAACTCATTACGGTCACGCGCTGTCAAATCCACTTTTCTATCGTCAAGCCCCTTGAATATACAAGAGAAAATATCAAGAATATGCCGAAAATGCTGACCGATAGTCGAGTTATAAGGCCCGATATTGGTATTGACAAACTGCTCATTGGTCAAATTATCCAACAAGACGTATCCTCTATCTAAATTATGTAGGATGGGTGCAACAACTTCTTTCATGCTTTTACTTTTTACGAAAGTACATCTTAGGTCTATTCTTTGATGCCTACTAAAACCAGGAATATCCCCAGCTTTTAAGAATCCAACGCTCTTTATCTTTTCGGACACTCATCCGCAGAGATACAACAAAGAACGCAAATATTTTTTATTATCCAAATTTTTCGTCCGCTTTTGTCGGGGCTAGACAGAATCTACTAGAGAAACACCTGGACAGCAGTCGCAATGGCCAAAATCACAAACAAACCACTAAGAATGTAATTGATATTTTTGGCGATAAAAGCAGCCCGTTCGGCTATTATTTCGGCAAACACCGCATACGTCGCAAACAAGGAAAATGCTCCCAAAACAGCTCCTACTACATAAATAGTAGAATACGGTGGCACTATCTCCATCCAACCTTTACTTTCCGCCACTGTCGCCATCGTCAAATAGAAAGGTATCGCCAACATATTCAACGACGACATACCTAGTCCTGTAACATAACTGCTCCCCTTCTTTTGCTTACCTTCAGCCCTAAACTTCTTGCGCGCTTGCGTATAAAAGAAAAAAGACAAACCTAAAAGCACAAAGATCGCCGCTGTTTTTAGTTGTGTAATCACTTCTGGGTGTGCCACTAGATATTTGGCAAAATAAGTGGCAATAAATGCCTGTATAAACACAACACTCGCAGCACCAGCCGCAAACTGAATCCCATCAGCACGTCCGCGCTCAATACTTGTACGTGCAGCAGTCATATTAAGCATTGATGGGGCTATTAGCCCGACAAAGGCAGCCAAAAAGCCGACAATTAAAGGTATGACGTAGTCCATTTTTCGTTATTTTTGAGTATTTTCTCCTTGCGGAAAAAATGGTTTTCTAATGTTGGACAAAGATACAAAACTAGTACAGTCTTAATTTGTGACCCCTATCACATGCCAATATTGAATAATTTCATAGCTTTGGGCTTCATCTTTCAACTAAACCTACAAAAATTAGAAAAAATGGGATTTTTTGACTTTTTATTTGGCAAAAAAGATAAGCCGACCGCTGACTTTAAACAATTAGCCCAAGATGGCGCTTTAATTTTAGATGTCAGAACCAAAGAAGAATATGATGCGGGGCACATCGATGGAGCCATCAATATTCCCGTCCAAGTCATCGAAAACCATCTAGATGAAATCCGAAATTATAACAAAAAAATGGTCATCGCCTATTGCCGTAGTGGGCGCAGGAGCGGTAATGCCACCAAAATCCTTAATAAAGCCAACATCAAAACAGTCAATGGCGGCGGTTTCTTGGCTTTAAAAGAAATTTTGGCGTAATGTCGTTTTGCCTTTGGGGTTAATTTTGCCTGCGGCGTTCAATTTGCCTTTGGCGTTCATTTGCCTTTGGCGTTTAATTTGCCTTTGGCGTTCATTTTGCCTTCGGCGTTCAATTTGCCTTCGGCGTTCATTTGCCTTTGGCG
>CAMZKG010000155.1 GCA_947311105.1 uncultured Saprospiraceae bacterium | reverse complement strand
TCAACTTGCCTGCGGCGTTCATTTTGCCTGCGGCGTTCAACTTGCCTTTGGCGTTCATTTTGCCTGCGGCGTTCAACTTGCCTGCGGCGTTCAAACTACCGCAACTTAAATCAATAGCTATGAACAAAATTAACTTTTTTATTAAAAAACAACGGGGCAACTTTACATGTGAGTGACTTAGATTTATATCCACCAACAATATTGCGAAAAATAGTCTTTCTTTGTTGAAAAATAGCGTTAGAAAAAATGACCAAATGAAATTAAAAAGGCTATTAAAATTTTTCGGAAGAACATTGCTATTCTTTATCTCCTTTTGCCTAATCTATCTGCTTAGTGCCTATGGATTATCACGAATCAGCATAGCAGAAGAAGCGGATACATTAGATGAAGTGTCCATTTATATCAAAACAAATGGAGTCCATACGGACATAGTTGTCCCCACCAAAAATGAACAAATAGATTGGAGTAAAGAAGTGAAATTTTCTAATACTTCATCAAAAGATACGACCTATAAGTATTTGGCAATGGGCTGGGGAGATAAAGGCTTTTACTTAGAGACACCTACTTGGGCTGAATTAAGAGCTTCCGTTGCCTTTAAAGCAGCAACAGGACTTGGCGCCACAGCACTTCATGCTACCTACTACCGAGAGATGCATATTGATTCTACCTGCCGAAAAATTAACATCAGTAAGAATCAATATTCTAGGCTCATCGAATACATTAATCAAAGCATTCAACAAGATACCAACGGCCATTGGATAAATATAAAAACCAATGCTAATTATGGAAAAACAGATGCATTTTATGAAGCGAAGGGCAGCTATAGTTTATTTCACACATGCAATACATGGGCTAATAATGGACTAGAATCCTGTGGCCAAAAACATTGCTATTGGACGCCTTTTGATACGGGTATTTTTCTTAATTATGAGTAGGGGGTGATTTTTTTTTAATCAAAAAGGGCTATCCCTCCAATTGGGATAGCCCTAAGTTGCTTAATGATACTGTAAAATGAGTTGTTAGATTACAGGGTCAGCAGGCGTATTCGGATTATTATCTCTTTCCACGGTAGGATACGGATAAAAATTACGATTACGTTCTGCATCAGCATCAGTAGGCCCTGGACGCCCAAAACGACGACTATCGTCAAGCTTCAAGCCACTCATATACAGCTCAATAGATCTGTTTTTATAGATTTCCACTATGCTTTCAACTCAGCAAGGTACAAATATTCTTTCGAATATCCCCAAAAAAAAATTAAAATTTTACAGTAACAAAAATCAACGTGCAAAGCGTTGATAATTTGCTTGTTAATAAGTACCTTGACGCATTAAAAATAAAAAGATGTTCCGTTTTGGGATTTTTTTAACTAAATTTTCAAGCAAATGAAAACAACTAAAACCAAATTCTCCCCCTATTAGGCTTACTTCCTTGTCGGTATCAATTCCGCAAGAATGCAATTTTGTCGCAAGACCACAACAATATACTCACGTATGAGCTACTATGGGTTTGCAGCAAAATTCTGAACCTAATTTTTCTAATGTTCTAAATCTTTTTCTTATGAAAAGAAATTACACTTCATTAATCATCTTGCTGATGATGTTTTGTGCATCGAGTGTGTTTGCACAAAACAGAACAGTAAGCGGCACCGTAGCCGACCCCAGCAATAACGAAACCCTTCCAGGGGTGACTGTCATGCTCAAGGGAACAAATACGGGAACAGTAACCGATATTGATGGGCGTTTTAGCCTTTCTGTCCCCTCTAACGAATCCATATTGGCCTTCTCCTATATAGGATATATTACTCAAGAAGTGGTCGTTGGTGACCAAACAGAGCTTAACATCTCTCTAAAACAAGACCTTATTGGCTTAGAAGAAGTCGTAGTGGTTGGGTATGGCACCCAAAAAAGAGTAAACCTTACTGGTGCTGTATCAACTGTGGATGTTACACAAACACTTGAATCTAAACCCGTAGCAGATGTAAGTAGGAGCCTAAAGGGTATCGTCCCTGGTCTGACCATTACACATGCGACAGGCGGACTTAACCAAGAAGCAGAAATCAAGCTTCGTGGCTATGGCTCTGTAAATGGCTCCAGTAATCCGTTAGTATTGATTGATGGTGTCGAAGGAAAACTATCCGACATCAACCCCGAATCCATCGAGTCAATTTCCGTGCTTAAAGATGCAGCTTCCAGCTCAATTTATGGAGTTCGAGCAGCCTTTGGTGTGATTTTGATTACTACCAAGCAAGGAAAAGCAGGTAAAACTACAGTTACTTACTCCAATAATTTTGCTTATAGCAATCCTATTTGGGGTATCAAGCACGCTCCAATGGAGCCTTTGATGGATGCTATCCATACTGCGAAAGGAAGAAACAATGGCGCCGCCCCATTTGCCTTTGGCATGGGTGGTCAAGACTGGAGAGACAAAAGTATCCAATGGGAAAAAGACTATGGATACCTTGGAGCCAACCTAGACGATGAAACCATGAAAGAAGGCCGTGATTTTGAAGTCATTGGCGGACAGTTCTATGGCTATAGAAGCTGGGATGTTTTTGGTCAAATGTTTAACAAAAATGCTTTTTCAGGAACTCACAACTTAACCGTCACTGGAGGTAATGATAAGATGACTTATAGCATCGGCTTTTCCACTAACTCTAAAGAAGGCTTGTACAAAGTCAACACAGAGCAATTGGATAGGAAAACACTAAATGCTAACTTTAGTATGAAACCCAACAAATGGGCTACTTTTAACTTCCGTAACACCCTAACAAAAAGGACGTTTGAAGAACCTTTTAGCTATAGAGCAGGATCTGTACTTGGTGAGATTTTTTATGCCTTAAGATGGCCTAACAACTTCCCTTATGGTGTGTCTGATGGTACCTATTTTGGCGCTCCCAAAGGGACAAGTTTTATTGGACCTATCGGCTTCCTAAGAAATGCCAACAGAAATCGGACGGATAGAGATTACAACCGACATACGGTTGAGTTAGTATCGAATATCTTTAACGCAGATCATCAAGCATTGGATTTTACCACTAACTTCACGTACTCTAAATCTGATGAAGAGTTGCATATCAAAGGAGGAGCAGTTCCTCTTATCAACTGGTGGAGCAGTGGCAATGAGCCAAAATTTGATCCATTGTATTATGGCACATCCACAAGTAGAAACAAAGCAGGCTACGAATTTAGAAAGTCTAAATTATATTCATTTAATGCTTTCGCAAATTATACCAACACGACTAGCGACAATCACACTTTCTCCGTGCTAGGTGGTACAAACATTGAGCAAAATAATTTCTCCTTTCTTTCTGCTTCAAAGACTTTCCTTTTGGATCCGAATCTACCAGAAATAGCCACCGCAGTTGGTGATGCTTCTGCCTTCAACGACAAATATACTTGGCGTGTACTAGGATTCTTTACAAGGATTAATTACAACTATAAAGAGAAATTCTTATTGGAGCTGAATGGTCGACTAGACGGATCTTCACAGTTCCCTGCTGGAGATCGATTTGGATTCTTCCCTTCTGGGTCGATAGGTTATCGTTTATCTCAAGAAGAATTTGCACAAGGTTTTTTGGAAAAGGCTAGAATCTCTAACTTAAAACTAAGAGCTTCTTGGGGGCAGATTGGATATCAAGATACTGGACGCGACTTATTTAATCCTGTCCTAGGTGGTACCAATGCTAGTTGGATTACCAATAGTCAAAAAGAGCGAACTTTTACTAACCCAAAAGTTGTTTCTAATTCGTTGACTTGGGAAACGATTGAATCGCTTAATTTTGGAGTCGATATGGGTCTGTTTAAGAACAAGATTGATATCACGTTTGATGTTTTTCAACGGAAAAATAAAGATATGCTAGGTTTTGGCAAGCAATTGCCTGCTGTGCTTGGCTCAGCTCCACCCTTAGTAAATGTAGGAGAAATGACGACTAAAGGATGGGAAACTGGAGTGAATTTCAGACATAAGTTTAGTAAAAACTTAAATTTTTACGTAACTGGTGTATTATCAGACGCTCGCGCCAAAATCACCAAATGGAACAATGAATCTGGTATCCTTTCTGATTTTTATGAAGGAATGACTCTTGGTGACATCTGGGGCTTTGAAACCGATAGACTATTCCAAGCAGACGACTTTAATGGTACCGACCTAAAAGCAGGCATACCCGTTCAAGACCCAAATATGTATTCTTCTGGATTTGAAATTGGCCCTGGAGATGTTAAATACAAAGATCTAAATGGTGATGGTGTCGTTGACAAAGGAGAATTCACTTTTGATGACCATGGTGACCTTAAAGTAATAGGCAACACTACACCTAGATATGAATATAGCATAAGAAGTGGAGTCGATTTTAAAGGTTTTGACTTTAACTTTTTACTTCAAGGAGTAGGAAAAAGGGACTATTGGGCTGTTGGAAATGCAGCTTTGGCCAGTTTCCACTATGATGTCTTATACGATTATCAGACGGACTATTGGACACCTGACAACACGGATGCTTTTTATCCACGTCCATTTGCTTCCAACAATGCCAACTACCTACCGAATACCAAGAACATCGGTCGCCTTTTGCAAAGCGGTAGAATGACCATGCGTGGTAAAAATAATTATGTTCCACAATCTAGGTACTTACAAAACTTAGCCTACATGCGACTTAAAGAGTTAACGCTGGGCTATACTGTTCCTGGACGATTAACAGAAAAATACTTTATCAACAAGATGCGAGTATATTTTTCTGCTTACAATGTGACTGAATGGACAAAAGGATTTACACCTATTGACCCAGAATCAACCATTAATCACCACAATGCATTTCCTTTTTATGGTACACAGCTACCACAATCTAGGAGTTTTTCTTTTGGCTTACAATTAACACTTTAAATCATGAAAAAAATAATATATTCGTTCACGATTCTAATGGTCTTCGTAGCCCTAAGTGGTTGTAAAGATTATTTGAAAGTTGAACCCGAAACAAAGTTCACTAATGACAATTTTTGGACGAGTGAATCTAATCTAGAGTCATTTTCCTACGGTTTATACAGTGCCTTCAAAGGATACGGTAGTGGAGGCTTCTTTGGCGGAGACCATTTCTTTTCTGTGAATAATGACGATGTCATTGGTTTGGACCAACGGATTGAAATCGACTTCCCTACTGCTGTACCTGCAACACCCACTGGTACGGATTGGACATGGTCTAGCATCCGTAAAGCCAATGTTCTGATTAGTCAAACAAAAAACGCAGATCTTGACGCTTCTATACAGGACAAGTATATTGGGGTCGGACGCTTTTTTAGGGCTCTTCTTTATTGGGATAAAGTAAGACGGTATGGAGATATCCCTTTTTACGAAGAACCCATAAACCCTGATGATGATGCTGCTCTAAAGGCTCGTAGAGACTCAAGAGTTGAAGTAGTTAACAAAATTGTCGCAGATCTTGATTTTGCCATTGCTAACCTTCCAAATGACGCCACCAAAGTAAAAGTGACCAAATGGACTGCCTTAGCTCTAAAATCTAGAGTTTGCTTGGCGGCAGCGACAACCTTCAAGTACCACAATGTCTCTGGAGCAGATGTTGATGGATTACTAAATGCAAGTATCGATGCTTCTTCTCAGTTAATGAGTGGAAACTACAGCCTTTCTAGTAGTTACGCTGATTTGTTTTTTAATGAAGATTTGTCATCAAATCCTGAAGTAATTTTAATGAAAAAATACAACGAGAATATGAGACATAGTATTCTTAGTTTTATTTATCATGAACCTTTCTTTGGATTTTCTAATTCTGCAGTATCTGCCTTTTTAATGGCTGATGGTAAGCCTATTCATTATGATGGGACAACACACCCTAATTTTACCGAATGGACTTTCAACACCTCTGACACCATTAGAACTTCGGATAATACCATCGCTACTAATATTGGCATCGCCAATGGTAGAGACGGTAGAATGGCTTTGATTATTGACACATCCCGCTTAGTGGCTCCTTTTAGTAAGGGGATTCCTATGTTCTCTCCAATTAAATACACGAGTTATGATTTAAATCAACCAACTCAAGGTGTAGAAGCGACCACGGATGCGCCTATTTTTAGACTAGGTGAAGTCCTTCTTAATTTTGCGGAAGCTAAAGCAGAATTGGGGACAATCACTCAGGCTGACCTAGATAATAGCATCAACTTGCTAAGAGCAAGAGCAGGAGTAGCGCCTTTGATGATGAATGTTGGTTTTGATGCCGATGATCGTGATCCTACTGTGGATCCACTTTTATGGGAAATTAGAAGAGAACGTAGAGTGGAACTCATGCTGGAGCCTTTTAGAAAGTGGGATCTAATTCGTTGGGCTAAAGGTACTTACTACGATACAGAGAATAGTTTTTATGGAGTTAAAGTTGACCCTTCTGTGGTATTTGAATCGTCTATTACCGTTTTAAAGGACGCCAATGGACACTTATATTCTCAAGCGCCTGGTGACAGAAGAACTCCTTGGGATGATAGAAAATATCTTCAACCTATACCTTCTGACCAGCTGATTTTGAATCCAAATCTAACACAGAATCCAGGATGGTAATTAAATTCTAACTAAGATTTTAATTCGAGACTGTCTCCGTTTTGGGAGACAGTCTCTTTTTTTGCGTAAGCATGACAAAAATGGCAAATACTCTATTTACTTCTTCCCAAAAATCCGCTTCAACAAAGGTCGATATTCATTTTCTCTAGCGGCTTCTGGCGTATAATCTTTAATTTTATCCAATTGCTTTAATATTTTGACGCCTGATTGGAGTCCTTTCATCTTCGCCACCAATACACCGTGATGATAAAACAACATCATCGGCACGCCCATAACTTTCAATTTTCTAGCTAACTCAATATTGTCGTTAACTAACATTTGATAAAAATCTGCTGATTCTCCAGCATCTTTTGCGGCTTTTTTGAAGATGGGGTCTAGTTTTTCACAAAAACTACATCGTAAGCCCCACATTTCTAAAACAACGGGCTTTGTAGATTTTAATACTTTTTCTTCAAATTCTTCTTGTGAGAGATTCGCTATCATCTTTTTTATACAAAACTAATTCTATTCTAATAACAAAATATTACTTTTTGACTAAATATCCGCTAAACGACATTCAAACCTAGGGCTATAGAGTCCAAATTTTGTGATTTTCATACCAATAAAACCAACCTAACGGTAAAGATTATCCAACCTTCGGGTGGCTATTATAAGCGAATACTTTTTAATCGCATTCTTTCAAAAAATTATAAACAACTGTATATCAATAAGTTATACCACAAAATATAGGCACAAGTGATGACTTTGGCTTGACTTTGACCAAAGTAAAGCTTCTATGGAGCCATCTCTCTGTACTTTTGAAGTATTCAATCACCTACGCAAATCAACAAGTATGGACAGATTAATTCACAATAAAGGGCTTGTAGTCGAAAGCAATAAAAGCACATCCCGTAGATTTACAAGCTTTCCTACCTATAATAATAAAGTGCACAAAGGCGCATTCAACGCCCTAAGAAAAGAAGTTTATCAAAAATTGGGGGATTACAAGCAGGCTGCCCACCACAAAATATTAGCCAAAGGAATATTCCTACTCTTACTTTTTTTGACTAGCTTATCATTATACTGGGTCTTTGCAACACAACCTACCCTATTTTTACTATTAGCGGCGACTTTAGGAACGCTCTGCTTGCCATTAGTACTTAACATTGGTCACGAATCCGTGCACGGTAATTTTACCCCCAACAAAAAAATCAACAAGCTAGCCAAATGGGCATTTTTTCTATTAGGTACAAGTGACTATTTTTGGAGTTTAAGACACAACTACGCCCATCACGCTTACGCAAATATCGGAGATTGGGACTTAGACATTGAACAATCCAAAATAATCAGGTTATCCCCCGACCAAAACTGGGAAAAACGTCACCGATATCAACATTGGTATATGCCCGTAGTTTTTATGTTTTACACCATCGTATGGTTCTTTTACAGAGATTTTAAAGATATTTCCCATCATAAATTTGGTAAAAAGACCATCCCCAACCATCCAAAAAAAGAAATCATCAAGCTATTTGCCGCAAAAATAGTCCACCTGATTTTTTTGATAGGTATTCCCTATTATTTATCGCAAGATATGGGTCTAGTGATGCAAGGTTTCTTTTTATTTCATTTTTCGGCTAGCGTACTGACCACTTTTGCTCTCATCAGTACTCACGTAGGCGAAACCCAAGAAGTGGTCGCCGTAAATGACCAGAACCTACCCTATTCTTGGTTCGAACACCAATTCAGGACAACCGCAGATTTTAGCACAAACAGCCACTGGATGACCCATTTTTTCGGCGGCTTCAACCACCATGTTGCACACCACCTTTTCCCCAACATCCCCCACATCTACTATCCATCTATCACCCCAATCATCAAACGGCATGCCCAAGAAAATGGCATCCAATACCACGATTATACCAATTTGGCGCAAGCCGCCCTATCTCACTTCAAACGCCTAAAAAAACTTTCCATGAAGGAAAGGGGAAAGGCTTAGGGATGTCGAGCCGAACGGCCATTCGGTGTCTAGTAGTCAGGGTGCTAAAGGGAGAAACCCCGCATTACAAAAAAAACAAGCCACGACCCCAAACCTCAACCCCGTAGGGGTTCCCCAGCTTTACCCCAAATAAAATTTGGGGCAGTACGGGGCCAGCACAGCAGCACAGCAGCACAGCAGTACAGTACAGGGGCAACACACGCAGCACACACGCCAGCAAAAAAAAAATGAAACAAGCAAGAAAAGCAGACAAAGCAAAGGTAGTATCCATTCTAGAAAAGTCCTTTGCAGAAAACAAAACCCTACTCTTTTTAACGAGAAAAAGAAAACACATCCGCAAGATCGCGGAATATGCTTTTGACTATGCCTTACGGCGAAAAGGTGTCTTTCTCTCTGACTCGGGAAATGGTGTAGCCATCTGCTACCAATACAATCATAAAAAGAAAGATTGGCTGGATTACTTCTATGAAATCAAACTTTTTTTCCGTGCGCTTTCGCTAAAAAGAGCACACAAAATCATGGCGCACACTAAAAAAATAGAAAACAGCAGACCCCAAGACGGTAATTTTCTATATTTCTGGTTTTTCGGCGCAAAACCCGAGAGCCTAAAACAAAATTCAGCCAAAGAACTTTATCTAAGCATCCTAAAACTAGCTAAGAAAAAGCAACTAAATATCTATGCCGAAACCACCATCCTTAAAAACAAAAATGTCTATGAACGTTTCGGATTTGAAGTTTATAAACAATGGTTTAATCCTGACAGCGGTTTTAATGTATGGTTTATGCGTAAACTGGTGGTCTAGCTTAGCTCTCCCAAAGGCTTAGAGATCGCTACACCCGTTACACCCGTTAAACCGTTAAACCGCCTTACCGTTACACCCGTTTATTTAGGCTCCGCAATCTTCGCCATAAAAACATAAGAATTTGTCTTATGATTTTTCAACACAATCACAAAAGGTTGATTAAATACCATCGGCGGTGGCACAGAAGTCACAGTAATCCCAATAGAAGTCACCGCTGCACCTTCAGCCCCCTTTTCATCAATTTTCAGGAAGGTCTTATGTAAGGCTTGACCGATGGCCAAAGAGCCACCCGCCGTGCCAAGATTAGAAAAATCTGCATTTCCGAAAGGGAGCGACATGCCCATATCTATTAGATACTGATTTAGGGTCACTTTATAGTTAATTTCAAACTTCGGCAAACTCAATATAACCCTTTGACTCTCAAGCTTTGATTCATATAAATCATCAAGCTTTTCCAAGGTCAAATCATTAATAAACTCATTGATGCTTTTTTGTTTAGGCATCAAAAAAGTCATCGAAAAATTATCATTTTTAAACTTTAAATCCAACGCTTGGTATTCGTCATTTGCATAAGCATCATATTCCCAATCATTATTCATAAAAGGCACTGACACTACCGTACCATCAGACTTCGTGAAATCTTTGTTAGAAGTCAAATCTTCCGAGAAACCAGATTTCCAATCGGCTTTAAAATAAAGCGCATTCATCAAAAACATTACATCGTCTCCAGAGATTTGGTCTAAAATCTCTTTTATCCGCCCTTCCGTTTTTTCATGAACCCAGCCATTAATATCATCCTTTGTAGAAGGCATACCAAAATCATACTGATACTGCTCCGCTTGATAATTATCTGCGACTTTCGTCAAAAAGTCAGGCTTCATTTGAATCCGTTGATTGTCCCAAAACACAGCATTGGCCATCGCTATTCTAGTCGTATCATCTTGATAATCAAGGGATTCAAGCAGAGATTTATAAGTGGCATTAATGGCATCCATATCGTTATTGTCTGCACCGAGCACCGACAAGATTTGGTTTCGAGTTTCGCCATTGGCACCATTAGCGGCCATCAAGAAGGCAGATTTGATACTCAGTGGAGAGAGAATTACATTTTTTTCATTCTCTTCTTTGTTAACTATGGTCTTAAAAATATCCACCACAAAATCACTCGCTTCAAAAGTCTTGGGCGTATTGGGGGCGGGCAACTTCTTTTCTTTGCAGCTAGCCACAAAAGCGAACACAATGAGTAAAAACAATAATTTTTTCATTTTATTTAATTTAAAATTTACAAAGACGAGTAATCGTAAGCCGATTGCTAGACACCCGAACGGCCGTTCGGCTCGACTTCCCACGATCTAGAATCCAGTAACTAGCACCCACTAACAGGACAGCAAGTTACAAAAAAATAGTTGGGTAAAGTTTTAAAATAAGAAAAAAAAGCCCTAATTTGCTGCTTCACAATGAGAGAAAAATTACCCACACACCAAATCATCCAGCTTAAGCACCCCACCCGTCTATCTGATTATTTAGTCGGGATATTCGACGAATTATCTAGCCCAAGTAGCATAAAAAAAGCGCTCAAAAGACAGCAAATCAAAGTCAATAACCAACATCAACCAAGCGGATATTGGGTGCAAGTCAACGACATCATCACTTTCAAACCACCAAGCCTAATTCCCCGAAAAATCCTAGAACTAAAACTCCCCATTCTATATGAAGACGACTATTTAGCGATTATCCACAAGCCCCCAGGCATCTCCGTGAGCGGCAACCAATTCTACACGGTTCAAAATGCCCTACCCTTCAACCTAAAAATCTCCACTCAAGCCGATGCGATTCGCCCTTTGCCGGTACATCGGTTAGACAATCCAACATCGGGTCTGTTGATTATTGCCAAAACAAAAGGTGCAAGAGTCACACTTGGAGATTTATTTTTGCGCAAGCGAATATCAAAAACATATCATGCCCTAGTCATCGGAAAAATTAAGCAAAACGGTCAAATAAACCTACCCATCAACGATAAAGAATCTTTGACTGAATATCAATTAATAAAAACAGTTCCTTCCCTAAAAAGCAAACATCTATCGCTCATTTCGCTTACGCCAAAAACAGGACGTACACACCAACTCCGCATTCATCTAGCTTCTATCGGGCACCCTATTTTAGGCGACAAAATTTACGGGATTGAAGGACTCATCTTAAAACATAAAGGACTATTTTTATGTGCCACTTCTTTGGCTTTCACACATCCAGTCCTAGACAATCCAATCAATGTTTCCATCCCACCCCCCAACAAATTTCTGAAAAGAATGCAAAATGAAGAAAAAAGAACTAGAAATCAGTAAGCCGATTGCTCGTTCAATATCAAAAATGAACTTTCATGCCAATGCATCTTTAACTGCTATTAATATTGCGAAATCCATCTACTATTTACCCTTTGAAAAATCAGAAAGAAAAGCTTTTTCCATGGCTGATATCAAAACAGAGAATCATAACCTATTTTTGTTCGATTTCATTTTATCAATGGTTCGGTCATTATTTTGGCAAAAAAGAAGCAACTAACCCATAAACACGGGCTTTTTTCTATTTAATGCAAGTGAATGTTTTTGGCTGAGTTGCGTAAAATAAACGTTATTTCTTTATGTTCATTTTGCCTTGATGCAAATCGACGTAGGAGATTCACGAATACTGAAAAAAATAAAAGAGTCATGAGTAAAACGAACCAAAAAATCAAGAATCTCAAAATCGACGTAGGAGATTCACGACACCAAAAAAAACCATAAAAATGGAGTAAAGGAAATTTTTGGGTATCGGCTACCGCCGTTCTCTCCCTTCGAGTAGCTGCCGCACTCGACCCTGCGGGATCGGTCGTTCATCCCAAAACCGTGGTCGGAAGTGCGTTGCGTGCTTTTGCGGCTACCGCCGTTCTCTCCCTTCGAGCGGCTGCCGCACTCGACCCTGCGGGATCCTGCGGGATCGGTCGTTCATCCACATTACCTGTTTTTTGGCGATTGTGGGGTGATTGCTTGTGGTTCAGGCTTCAGCTAATGGTCTATCGTTAACGGCAGAAACGCATCTACTCATTTCGATTTTACTTCTTTAATGGTATTCGTGAATGCAAGCATTTATCACTGCTTCCGCCACTCGGCTACTGCCGTTCTCTTCCCTTCGAGCACTGCCGTGCTCGCCCCTGCGGGATC
>CAMZKG010000154.1 GCA_947311105.1 uncultured Saprospiraceae bacterium | reverse complement strand
TTCCTGTCTTCCTTCCTGTCTTCCTTCCTGTCTTCCTTTCTGTTCGCCTTTTTTGAGAATACTGTCGTAAAGTGTCATAGCTTTAGATTTAATGGGTTTAGGTAATTGGCTAAAAATAGTGGTCAAGTTGTCACTTGAAGTTTCCACTAAACTTAGTAAATAAACGAACGAAACATTAAAAAAGTTCTCACCCGTTTTTTTATCATAATACTCGTTTGCACGAAAAAATATCCGATCAATATGGTTAATCACAAAATTTTTATCTCGCCCAAATTTTAGCACCATGACCATATTCAAAATAATGGTGTCCAAGTGCATCTGGTGGATACTTTCTTCCGAAAATGTGGAAAGATCAACCAAAATATAGTCAAATTTAGGTAAAAATTCATTAAAATGCTGACCAATTTGCCCAAAATGCTCCGATATACGCTTTCGTACCCATGGTTTATCCCCATGATACAGCACAATAGGTAGGGTAAATTGCCGCTTTTTATGGTTTTTTTTGTTTTGATGCCATCCCCCATTGATGTAGTCTAAAAGCTGAAAGTCAGTTTCTTTGTCATTGTAGCTTTTGTGCTCTAATAATAGACTTATCCAAATAGTCTCCTTTGAATTTTTTAGATGGCATTGATACAGCATATCCGTAAAATGCTCTTGAAGATTCTCATCAATAAAACTTCCAGTGATGCGCTCAAGGCTCCCTAAGTTAAGATGCTGGCGGTATTGGGGCGGTAAAAATGCGGTGAGAAATTTCTCCGTAATTTCCTTGTAAGAAAAGACTGCCGAAAAATATTTATCGTGCGGATTTGTGATGTTTTTGGCCATATCGTATGTTTGATATGCAAATAAAGTTATAATTTCCTAAACTTTATAACTAATTGATACCTAACAATCTAAATACGTTTTATCGTTTGAAAAACATCATTTGGTTAACTCTTGTGCAATTTTTAGCGCATCGAAATAATCAAATTTCTTTTGAACAATCCGAGCAGACTGTTTTTTTTGAAGCCCAAAAGCATAGGCTTTGTCATAGTAAGTTAAGGCGATACCCGCAGCGGTTCGATAGTCTCCAGCTTGGAGTGCTTCTAAGGCATAATTTAGGTTTTGCCCCCCTAGTTTTTTTCGGATACGTTCAAAAGCAGGAATAAGGACACTGGGGTTTTTGCCGACATACATTTGGGTTAGGATGTCCAACCGATTTTCTTTGGGTATCGAAATATTGATGAGTGGAGCGGTTTGCATTTGCGACCAAAACCCTTCGGGAATATAGACCTTGCCGATGCCCCGACTCTCATTTTCCGTCCAGACAGGTTGGTTTATGTCTAATTCAAAGATTTTTTGGTGCAATAAATTCTCAAAATGCTCGGTGACGGGTTGTGGCTCTTCGTCAATAGCCCCAAAGGAAGAGCCTTTATGATTCGCCAATCGCTCTAAGTCAATGATTTGGTGGCCTTCTTCTTGCATGGCGTGTAGGATGAGTGTCTTGCCCGAACCTGTAGGGCCACCTAATACGATTAAATCGAGTTTCCTTTCGGAAAAATTGCGGTGCACAAGTTGGCGATAGGCTTTATATCCGCCTATTAGCACTTTTGGGCGCAAGCCTGCAGTCTCAAACAGCCAGGCCATACTACCGCTTCGCATGCCGCCACGCCAGCAATGGAGCATGATTTCTTTATCGACAGCCAGTTTTTTAGCTTTTTTGACAAATGAAGCGAGTTTAGGCCCGACCAACTCTAATCCTTTTTCAACGGCAAAGTCTTTTCCTTTCTTTTTGTACAAAGTGCCAATAACGACTCGCTCTTCATTAGAAAAAAGGGGCAGGTTTGTCGCTCCTGGGATATGCCCACGCTCAAATTCAGCAGGTGTCCTTACGTCTAATAAGGGCAGCTGTGATTTTTGCGCAAGCATCTCTCGTGGTAGTATCTTTTTCAAAACGGAAGTGGTTTTTAAGTTTCGGTAGTTACCGCTTAATGGCATTGGGATAGATTGGCTTTATGCTGGTAAAAGGTAAAGGGTAAAAGGGGGGCAAGCTAATGTCCCTTAGCCATTTACCTTAAACCGTCACCACAGAAGATAAGCAAATGCGGTATCGTTGTACCATTACATCGCTAAACCGCTTTACCGTAACTTAAATTACTTCTTACGTTTTGCTTTTTTGTGGTCTGCTAAGAACTTTTCTAATCCGATGTCTGTCAAAGGGTGCTTCAAGAGTCCCAAGATTGGCTTTAATGGACTCGTAATAATGTCTGCACCAGAGCGAGCAGCATCTACGATATGGTTGCTGCTACGGATGGATGCCGCCAAAATAAGCGTATCATACATCTGGATGGCATAAATCTCGGCAATATCCCGAATTAAGGACATTCCATCCCATGTGATGTCATCAATCCTGCCAATAAAAGGAGAAATATAAGTCGCTCCGGCCTTGGCTGCTAGGATAGCTTGGCCAGGTGAGAAGAGTAGGGTGCAGTTGGTACGAATACCCAAAGAAGAAAATGTACTAATCGCCTGAATACCGTCTTTGATGATAGGAACTTTGACCACGATATTGGGGGCGATTTTGGCGAGTGCCTTGCCTTCTCGCACCATTCCTTTGTAGTCTGTAGAAATGACTTCGGCACTCACATCGCCATCGACTAGTGCACATATTTTTTCGTAATGCGCTTGGATGTTTTTGACCCCCGTAATGCCTTCTTTGGCCATCAATGAAGGATTGGTGGTGACGCCATCTAGGATGCCTAATGCTTTGGCTTCTTTTATTTCTGCTAAATTGGCTGTATCAATGAAAAATCTCATTCTGTTTATATTTTATTTTTGTGAAGCGCAAAGCTACGGAAAGTATCACAGTTGTGCGTTGTTTTTGGCAGTGTTATTGGGGTAGTAGGGGGCAGGAGCACAAGATTATTTAGCGAAAACTTGGCAAAACCAAATAACTACCCTAAATTGTGGCTTCCAAATGAACAGATAAAAATCAATAAATGTCTTTACTAGCCCCGGTTTCAGGCAAAAAAAGCAATAATTTGCTTTTAGGAGTCATCGGCATCTTCATTACGTTGGTGGTTTGGTGGGTTTTTGCGGAAGCCTTTTCTAGAGAAATGCCCGTTGTGGATATAGATTCTCGCTTGCCTTCTACCTTGAATAATGACGTAAACATCGATTCGTTAATTGCAGCGGATTCTCTAAAATATGTCAACGCCACGGAGTTCAGGAAGGTCTATCCTGTACTACCTAGACCCGACCACGTCTTTAAATCCTATACGTCCCTTTTTGGCAAGGATAAATTATTTGCTAATGCGATGCATTCCGTTTGGCTGAATATTCAAGGTTATTTTTGGGCTATTTTATGGGCATTACCCTTTGGCTTTTTGTTGGGGTTGATACCAGCCGTTCGGCAAATGTTTAGTGGGCAAGTCAATGCACTTCGGTTTTTGCCTTTGACGGCGCTTTCTGGACTGTTTTTGACTTGGTTTGGGATAAACGATACCATGAAAATTGCCTTTTTGGCCTTTGGTATTCTGGTTTATCTTCTGCCTGTGGTGATTCAGCGGATTCACGAAGTGGATTCGGTGTATCTAAAGACGGTCTATACACTTGGGGCGAGTGATTGGCAAAGTATTAAAACAGTGTATCTTCCTGCCGTTTTTACAAAATTAATTGATGATATTCGTGTATTAACAGCGATCTCTTGGACGTACATCATTATAGCAGAATTATTAAGTCGGACTACGGGGATAGGTGGAGTCGGTGCTTTGATTTTTATAAAAGGTAAGTTAGGGCAAAATGAAAAAGTATTTGCGATTCTCTTAGTCATTGTATTGATTGGTATCCTTCAAGATAAGCTGTTTGTTTTATTAGACAAACGACTTCTTCCCCATAAGTACTTTTCAGAAAAACCGAATGGCTTGAAAGAGTCTAAATTGGGCATTTTTGCCATTTTTATTGCGATAACTCTTGTGATTATTGGTTCTGCCATTCTTCCTGATTTTTTAGATATTTTGACGCAAGCTGGCTGGCTGATTGGTATCTCAGGGACAGTTATCTTGCTTTTTGGCGAGTTTAAAATTTGGCGTACTAACTCAAAAACTACTTAGATGCAAGACTCCAATTTTAAGAATATTATAGAGCTTCGGAATATCGAGCAGACTTACAATAATGGCAAAACGGTCATCCTAAAGGATTTGGATTTCTTAATCGAAGACAAACCTGCTCAGGGGGAGTTTGCGGTTATTTTAGGACCGTCAGGGTGTGGCAAGTCCACCGTTTTGAGATATATCGCGGGCTTGCAAAAGCCGACTTCGGGGGAGATACTTATCAATGGTGAACCCAAAAATGAAAAGGATCGAATCAGTATGGTTTTTCAAAGATATAGCTCTTTGCCTTGGATGACCGTCCTGGATAATGTGGCGCTTGCGCTAAAATATCAAGGAATCAGCGAGAAGGAAAGGCATGAACGAGCCATGGAATTTATTCAGTTGGTTGGGCTGGAAGGTCATGAGCAAAAGTTTGCACAATATCCCAAGTTGTCTGGTGGACAAATGCAACGTGTGGCGATAGCCCGTAGCTTAATCTCTAATCCTGATATTATCTTGATGGATGAGCCTTTTGGTGCGTTGGATATCAATACCCGATTGCAAATGCAAGATTTGTTAGCGGATATATGGACGAAGTTTAAGTCCACGATTGTTTTTGTGACGCATGACATCCAAGAAGCGGTTTATTTGGGAGATGATATCTTTATCATGAAAAAAGCTCCTTCTAAGTTTGTTAAACAGATTAATGTGGACCTACCGCTGGAGCGTACGCGGGATTTGAAGCGGGATAAACATTTTACGGAGTTGGTGCAATTTGTTGAAGATCAGATGATTAGCGTCTCTTCATGATATTGATTTATGCCTTTTGAGATGAAAGAATTTTACCAGACTATCAAAGCGCCCACGGAAGGTGTGTACAAAGAAAAGGGGAGTAAGTTTATTGCTTATGCTTTTCCGATTCATTCTAGAGCAGAAGCCACTGACCGATTAAATGATGTCAAAAAACTACATATCAAAGCACGGCATCATTGTTTTGCTTGGAGATTAGGATATGTTGGAGATTTGTTTAGAGCGGCAGATGATGGGGAGCCGAGCGGTACCGCAGGCAAGCCGATTCTAGGACAAATTGACAAACTAGAATTAACCAACGTAATGGTGGTCGTAGTACGTTATTTTGGTGGGACTCTGCTCGGTACTTCGGGCTTGATACGCTCGTACCGAGAAGCGACTATTGATGCTTTTGCGAAAGCAGAAATCATCCAGCATCCAATACTTGATATTCATCGTCTGACCTTTGGTTATGATTTGATGAGTAATGTGATGGGGGCTGTAAAAAAGAGTGGACTAAAGATAACCAAACAAGAGTTTACCGACAAAGGTCTAGTTGAATTGGGCATCCCTTTCAAGGACGTGGACGATGCACTTCTAAAAATCAAAGCCAATATTTCCAATATTTCGACCAACCAAGCGTCCATGGAAGATTGGCCAGAAGGAGTCAAAATAAAATTGATTAGAAAAGGCATGGATTATTTGGGCGGTTAAAGGCCTTGCAAATTCATTTGCAAAAAGGCTTTTCAAATTCATTTGAAAACAAGCACATCAACAACACCGAAAAATCAAAACAAAAAATGAAAAGAATATATTTGGATCACGCCGCCACGACACCTGTTGATCAAGAAGTTTTGGAGTTAATGACTCAGATTTGGCGAGAAGATTATGGCAATCCTTCATCTATCTATGCCGAAGGTAGAAAAGCCCGAATGATTATCGAAAATGCCCGCAAAACAGTCGCTAATGGACTTAATGCGTCTTTGGGAGAGATTTTTTTTACGTCCTGCGGGACAGAAGGCAATAATATGGCCATCAAAAATGCTGTACGGGATTTGGGCGTAGAAGTGATTATATCTTCACCTACCGAGCATCATAGCGTTTGGCATAGTTTGTTGGCGGTGGAGCGAGATTTTGGGGTGACGGTGATCTATTTGGATGTGGATGAGAAGGGGCGGATAGATTTGTTGCAATTAAAATCGTTATTAGAGACCACCCAAAAAAAGGTTTTAGTGTCCTTGATGTATGTCAATAATGAATTGGGAACTGTACACCCCATTCAGGCAATTGCGGATTTGGCGAAAGCTAATGGGGCATATTTTCATACTGATGCAGTGCAGGCGATAGGGAGTTTTGAGATAGATGTCCAGAAGACACCGATTTCTTTTTTGACCTGTTCGGCGCATAAGTTTAATGGACCGAAGGGCGTTGGGTTTATCTACATCAATGGAGATAACATCATCAAGCCGCTATTGGATGGTGGCGCCCAAGAACGCAATATGCGTAGCGGTACAGAAAATACCGCACAAATTGCAGGTTTGGCGTTAGCTTTTCAGAAAGCCAATGACCAACGGGAAGAGCGGATGAGCCATATTGTAGGTTTGCGAAAGCACTTGATGAAGCGGTTAGTTGAAGTCATACCTGAAGTTCAATTTCATGGAGATTACGATGGTGCTTTTCACCCCAAGATTTTAAATATTTCTATTCCGACATCACCTAAAGCAGAGATTCTGCTGTTTAATTTGGACATTAACGGTATTTGCGCAAGCGGGGGCAGTGCGTGTAGCTCTGGCGTTGAATCGGCTTCTCACGTACTCGAAGCCATTAAACTACCCGAAGATAGACGCGCATTACGGGTGTCTATGTCGCATACGACGACTATCGAAGAGCTAGATAGATTTGTGGATGTCTTGCGACAAAATATTTAAGCAATAGACCCTACAAATGCGTTACCTTAAACAATAATCGCTGATTGTCAGACACGACATTTATTTGGTATTGACCTTTTGGCCAATGGCTAACGTCTAGCTGAATGGTGTGATTATCTTGGCGGATGATTTTTGCCGTAAGGCGATGACCTAAAATATCTGATGCCACCACATGATAACTATCTGTTAGGCCTTTCGGCAAATCAAGCACGACATCATTGCTTGCTGGATTGGGATACGACTTAGCGATGTTTGGTGTCACCGTCGGCGTACTCACGATGGAATTGATGTACAATTCGTACACCTTAATCAAAAAAGCAGATAAATCTGCCGATGAACCATCATTGGATTGAATCGCTATCGTCAATTTGGTGATAGGGTCATAAAAACACAGGGAGCTATAAATAATATAACCTTGATGACCGATAAAGCTTTGAGTACCATTGGATAACTTCATCAACCCTAAACCATATTCTATGTCATTAGCAGGAACAAATTCCTTCATTTTACTCATGCTTGAAGCAGATAGAACTTGACCGTCTAAAAGCGACTTCATCCATTTGGCGGCTAAGGCAGGCTGCGAGAAAAAAGCGCCTGCTGCCCATGCTGACGAATATATAGAAATTGGTGTCAAGCCAAAGGCATCCATATCAAGTTTTCCTACTCCAGGATAATTAATCCACACATGGGCGATGTCTCCTGATGCTGTTTCATAGGGATTTAAGAATAGGTTATCTAGTCCGTTAGGCGCCAATAATTTTTGGCGGACAACTTCATGATAGGCTTGCCCTGTTACTTGTTCGATGATTAAACCAGCAAGGACATAATTCGTGTTTGAATAATGCCATCCTGTACCTGTGGCAAAATAGGGGGCATTGACAAAATCATTCAAAATCTCTTCTGGTTGCCAAACACGTGAAAAATCTTCTTTCATACTATCCAAAATAGAAGGATGGTCTAGAAAATCAAATATACCACTTGTGTGATTCAATAGCTGCTTGATAGTGATGGAGTTATCAACATTGGGAAAGGCAGGCAAATAGGTGCCGATACTGTCTTCTATGGACAGAAGTCCTTCTTCTTCTAGTTTTAGGATACAAGCCGATGTGACAGATTTGGAGATACTGCCCATGCCAAGGTACATCTCCGTAGTCATATCTGTACCGACATGCGAAATACCTGCTGCGCCAGTCCATTCATCCCCATTATCCGCTATGATAGCGGCGGATAATCCTTTGGAGTCTAAGTCGGTCAATAAAGTTTCTAGTGCCAATTGAAAGCTATCCGCAAGTGCCGCATCAAAATTTCCACGAAATTGAACTGTTGGGTTTGTTGGTTTTCCATTGGAAGGTAGAACAAGTTTGTTTTGAAATCGTGGCAGTTGGGTCTCATCTAGAAAAAAGGATTGAGCTTGCGCAAAATGGGCTAATAAGAAAAAAAATAAGATAATGGGTGAAAGTTTTGACATGGCGTTATTTTTTTATGTAAAAGTAAGCATTTTTTTAGAAACGAAATTTTAGGGTTTATCGTGCCTTTTGGCAAAATTATTGTAAAGTAGTTGTTGTAAGTCAATATTCACTCCCATCTTGACCTATGAATCTCCTTTATAAATTTAACAAATGGAATAACTAACTTGATTGCTCAAAAGAGTAATTCATTAGTTGTTTGCTTTTTTTTACACAAAATAAAACAAAAGGAATGACTACATTTCAAAGATTAGTGAAGACAGGATTTGATCAGGGAACTGAGCATGGTAAAGAATTACAGTTGATTGACGTGGTAAAAAAGATGTGGAATAATAGTTTTACAGTCAATCAGATTATTGATATTCTTAATGTCGATCAACGATTTGTTGAAGGGGCGCTTGGGATGAAATTCTAAAGTAAATAGTCAAAAAAACAAGAAAAGCTACCTGATTTTTTAGGTAGCTTTTTTTGTGTCGGATATGTTAAACGAGTGGTCTTGCAAATTAATTTGCAAGATGTAGAGACGAGCGCAGCGAGTATCGCCACGGGAAATAGTAAAGGGCAAGCCACGAGAAAGTAGCTTCAACATACGCAAAAATGCCTATTTTCTGTCTAAAAATAGGGGCACCTAAACAGTTACAATTAAACAATCTTATAATATTTCAAAAATTTCCGAAAATATTTCTTTTTTCTAGGTCTAATTTTAGCGGAAGCGAAACCGAGCGAGTTGACGACGACCATACCGACACCTTGTCTTCGGCAAATATTTAGTAGCGCTTTGCGTTTTTTGGTGGGCAACGCTTTTAGGGCATCTTTAGAGACGGCCATCCATTGCTCATTGGCGGGATATTGACTTAATTGCTTAAAAACAGCTGCTTTTTGGTGTCTAGATGAATTTTGCGCAAGCTGATGATATACTAAATAGCCAACAACGAAAAAGATAATGGGAATCAAAAACTGCCAAAAACCATCGTTTAATTTGTAGATAGTGAGCAGGGAGCCAGAGATGAGCACCAGTCCCAATCCTGCTTTGATACTGTGTCGGTGACGGCTGCCTTTGACCTTGGATGGGCTAATTGCGGATAAAGTTTTCTGGGACTTTGCTTCCAAAGAAACGACATAGGAGCCCCACAGGATGTGCTTAAAAACCAATAGCCCATCGGCGCGTTTATTTCCATATTTTTTTAGAGTCCAAACTTCTTTTTTGGCTGTTATCCGGCTGCGGGATCGAAGACGATACCTGCGTTTTAGAAAATTTAGCGCCTTGTGTTGTACAAATTTTTCGGTTAGCATTAGAGTAGTTTATCGGAAGAAAATGACAGGCATTTTCTTCCGATATTTTTACTTAAAATTCGACAGTTAGAAAAGACCGTATTTATTGGCAATATCGTTTTTTAGAAAATTTATTTTAAGGTGACGCTTACCCCCCTTAAGCCTTATATCTCAACGATAGTGTCTTTGAATTTTATGCCCATCTTTTCCAATTCTCTCAAAACCAAAGTATATACTTCGGGTAAAACGGGAATATTGACTCCAGGAGTGGTGAGCTTACCTGCCATGACCATTTTGGCGGTGATACCTAGCGGTAGTCCCACTAATTTAGCCATTGCCGTATTAGCAGAATCATCGCCTTCCATGACTAGGGTAGAAGTAAGCAAATATTTTTTGCCGCTTTTGGTATATTCAAATTCGTGCTGCATGATGACCATGTCCTTGTCTTTAGGCTTTAGCGCCCATTTTTCTAGCAAAAGCTCTTCTAAGATTTTGGCAGGAGTAGCATCCACCAAATTTATTTTCTTACGACTAAAAATGCCTAGCCATTCGAGTTTTTGCATGATGTCCGAATTGACAGGCGTACCGACTAAATTTGCCACAGATTCTTTTAGCGTAGCTTCTTTGTTATTGTTACCCATAAAAGCTTCGGTAAGCTGATGGTAGGTCAGGTCTTCTGAATGCATGATGGGAAAGTCTGCATTGGTGTAGCCGATCACAATTAATGCATTCCAGGCCGCACAATAGCCCGTATGGCGGATCGTGCCACGTATAAGCTGTGGGATGTCATCTAATCCGTAACTATTACGATAGAGTAGGGAGTCTCTATTGGGGTAAACTTCATAGGCACCCATACCTTGAATGTCAATCGGTACGGCTTGTGTAAAAAGTCGCTGATAAGGGACAAATTTGTATTTTCCGCCTTTGAGATATTGAGCCGTGCCTTGTCCCGCAAGTACGACATTTCTAGGATTCCAGCTTATTTTGTAGTGCCAAGGATTGTCATCACTTTCAGGAGCGACTAAGCCACCTGTAAAAGACCGAAAAGCAGTGATTTTGCCACCGTCGGCACGGATTTCGTTGATTCTTTCCATGGCGGACATATGGTCAAGACCTGGATCCAGCCCAAGCTCACCCATAAAAATAAGTGCTTTTTCACGGACTTCATCTGCTTTGCTATAAAAGCCTTGACTTACATAAGAAGCGGTCAATAGGTGTTTGCTAAGTATCAAACAGTCTTCAGCCACCATTGTGTGCAAAAACGGCGGCAATAAGGAAATAACAACATCCGCTTTCGCAATGGCTGCTTTTCTATCATCGACATTGGTCACATTGAGCCATATTGCCCGCCCGGCGGGATGACTACCTACTTTGTCCTGTGCAGCTTGAAGGTTGGAGTCTGCTACTGTAACGTACCAGCCATTGTTGCTAGCTTCATCTAGAAGGTAATTAATTAGTGCCGTAGCGGACCGACCAGCCCCAAGTATGAGTATTTTATTCATGGCTTGTATTTTATCATAAGTAATGACAACCTATAAGTAGGTGATTGCCTTTGTTTTAGATTCGGAGAAAATAAACAGAATGCATTAAAATCTGTTAACTTGTTCCCAACGGCAAATATTGAGTAAATTTTGTTCATAACCAATCATTTGCACAATATTTGTTGCAAAATATCTAAAATAATGATTAATGTCAGATGACGTAGCTATTTTGAATATTTTTAGAGGGAAGTAAAACAATGCAATGATGAAAGAACTTATCTTTAAGTACGAACAATATCCGTCCACTAGGAAGCTTTCGCAAAATCAGCGTTTAGTCCTAAAGGAAGCCAAAAAGGCATTAAAGAAGTCTTATTCTCCCTATTCTGGGTTTCAGGTGGCGGCGGCTGTTGAGCTTGCCAATGGTAAAATACTATCTGGAGCAAATTTTGAAAATGCGGCCTATCCTTTGTGTTTGTGCGCCGAACGAGTCGTTTTGGCAGCCGCAGCGGCGGAGTATCCCAATGTCAAAATCCTTAGGATGGCCATCACCGTAAAGAGTAAGGAACATCCACAAACAAAGCCTGCGGCTCCATGTGGAGCGTGTCGGCAGGTTATCCTAGAAACAGAGCAAAAGCAGAAAAATCCTTTGGAGCTAATTTTGCAAGCTGAAAAAGGCGATGTCTTGGTGATACCCCAAGGAGGAACGTTATTGCCTTTTGGGTTTGATGCGGACGCCTTGGCAGGAAAGTAATCAATGCAATTATTGAGCTTACTCCGAAAAGTCGTTGTAAACTATAGCTAAAGAGTGATGCAACACTTTGTTTGGTTCAATTGTGCAAATCGTTCGGTTTGAGAAAACTTGGCAAGCCTAAGTATGAAAAATAAAAAAACGAAGCAAGTAGATTAAAACAGGGGTTTCTAAAACCTTGCTATTCGGTACAATTGTAGCCAAAGTCATTGTTGAAATCGGAGCCTGCAGAATAAAAATATTGTGGACTGTCGAAACAAAAATGTATATTGACTTTTCGGGTGGATGCAATTATTTTTGCTTTTTTTTTAAAAAGAGTTTTTTTTGTCAAAAAAGTCGCTTACCTTTGCGACCCATTAGGAGGAATGGCAGAGCTGGTTTAATGCACCGGTCTTGAAAACCGACGTGCCTTTACGGGCACCGGGGGTTCGAATCCCTCTTCCTCCGCTCTAAAAAAGTCCTTTAAGCTTAGCTTTTAGGACTTTTTTTTTATGCTTTCGCAAAATATTAGGTGTTTGTCTATTATATTTCGTTACCTTTGTGCCGTTTTTACGAAAGGTCTTGGATATACCCATTGATTTTTCTATCTAAAATAAATTGAAAATAAACATGAAAAAAATTTTGTTTTTGGCTATGATAGCCATGATTTCTTTTGCTGCTTGTAAGTCTGAATCTAATAAATCTTCAGCAGAATACTCTTCCGTTGACAATGCGAGCTATGCATTAGGACTGAATTACGGTAAGAATTTTATGAAAGACAGCTTGGTTGTCGATTTTTCCAGAATGGAAAAAGCAATGTCTGATGTGATAGCAAAAGGCGACATAGAGATGAAGGATGCAGAAATGCAACAGACCCTGAGATCTTATTTTGTAGATTCCATTAAGCCTGATAATGATAAGTTTTCTTATGCTTTGGGTTATTCTATTGCCAAAAACTTAGCTCAACAAGGATTTGAAAGCATGAATCTTGATGAGTTTAACAAGGGACGTAAAGATTTAATGGCAGGAAAATCTACAAGAATTGAGCTAAGCCAGCTTGATTCCGTTATTGGGAGTTACCAGCAAGAGCAAATGGAAGTTCTTCAAGCAAAGCGTAAAGCCGAAGCCGCAAAGAATCTGGCAGAAGGTCAGGCTTTCCTTGCGGAAAATGCTAAAAAAGAAGGGGTGAAAACTACCGCTTCTGGACTTCAATATACAGTGCTTAAAGAAGGTACTGGTAAACAACCTAAGGCGACGGACCAAGTTACGGTTCATTATGTCGGTAAATTATTAGATGGAACTACTTTTGATAGCTCCGTTGATAGGGGTGAGCCTGCTACCTTTGGTCTAAGTCAAGTCATCAAAGGTTGGACGGAAGGAGTTCAGCTAATGAAAGAAGGCGCTAAATACAAGTTTTTTATCCCGGCAGAGTTGGCCTATGGAGAGAATAGCCCTCCTGCTATACCAGGCAACTCGGCATTGGTATTTGAAGTGGAATTAATTAAGGTAGCAAATGCTCCTGCACCGCCAGCACCGCCTGCACCTAAGAAATAATCATTTTGCGCAAGCAACTCAATAAAAAAAACTAAATAATGAAAAAAATAATCTTCATTTTAATGGTTGGAGTAGTCTTCTCAACAATAGGTTGTGCAGGCTCCAAAAAAGCCAAAACTGCAACTACTACGCCGCCGCCACCTGCAAAAGTAGCACTTGAGCATCCTAAGCCGTTAACGGCCAAAGAAAAGGCGAGTTATGCACTCGGTGTGAGTATTTATAGCAATTTAAAGGGGCAGTCGCTAGGGGATATTGATATCAATCTTTTGGCGGAAGCTATGAGCGATGTGAAGGCCGGCAAAAAACTTAAAATTGAATTGGCGCAAGCTAATGAAGCTATTTCGGGGTATCAAAAAGAACAAGCAGAAATGAAAAAAAGAAAAGCGGACGCTATTGCTAAAAAATTCTTTGCAGAAAATGCGAAGAAACCTGGTGTCAAAACGACTGAGTCAGGGCTGCAATATGAAGTGTTGACTCCTGGTACGGGTAAAAAGCCTTTGGCTACGGACAAAGTAACAGTACATTACAAAGGGATGACTTTGGATGGCAATGTCTTTGATAGCTCTTATAAACGGGGTGAGCCAACTTCTTTTGGGCTTGGTCAAGTGATTAAAGGCTGGACTGAAGGTCTGCAATTAATGAAGGAAGGTGCGAAGTATCGCTTTGTGATTCCTTCTGAATTAGCGTATGGTGCTCGTGGTGCTGGGGCAGATATTCCACCCAATTCTACGTTGATTTTTGAAGTGGAATTGATTAAGGTTGGGGATAACGAAAATAAATAATTTAAAACAATGAACGAAAAAGAAAAAGTAAGTTACGCATTGGGTTTGTCCATCGCGTCTAACTTAGCAAGCCAAAATCTTGGCGGTATTGACACAAAAGTCTTTATGGAAGGTATGACTGATTTGTTTCAGGACAATCCTTTTAAGATTGATGTAAATGAAATTAACCAAGTTATTACGGACTACCAAACGAAGCAATCTAAAGAGCAGAATGCGGGCGTATTAGAAGAAGGGGAGCGATTCCTTGCGGAAAATACCAAGAAGGAAGGCATTACTACGACGGAGTCGGGTTTGCAATACGAAGTAATTACAAAAGGAGATGGCGCAAGCCCTGCGGCAACTGATAAAGTGACTGTTCATTATGTAGGCACTTTGTTGGACGGTACTAAGTTTGATAGCTCTGTGGATCGTGGAGAGCCTGCTACCTTTGGCTTAAATCAAGTCATTCCAGGATGGACAGAAGGAGTACAATTGATGAAGGAAGGTGGTAAGTATCGTTTTTATATTCCTTATCATTTGGCTTATGGGGAGCGCGGCGCACCACCCAATATTCCTGGTTTTGCTACTTTGATTTTTGAAGTAGAATTATTAAAAGTCGGATAGAGATAAGCTGATTTGACGTTTGAGAGCGAAGTATTTCGAAAGAGATATTTCGCTTTTTTTTTTGCTGTAGTTCTTATAATTTAAATTTCGGTACTCAAGTTTAACGGTATTGGGATAGATTGATAAAAGGTTAAAGGTCAAAGGTCAAAGGACCCCTTCAGCCTAAACCCTTCACCTTTCACCTTTAATTATCCCTAATGTGATTGTTGTCACGTCATCGTATAGCTTAGGACTCTAATTTTGCCCCATAATTAAAGAGTAAATGAATCAGAAACCAAATTTAACCCCTTTAGAAGAAGCGAAGTCAAGGCTGTATTTAGGGATTGTCGGGAGTTTGACTTTAGGGTTGGCGCCATTTTTTCCGTCTCCGCATATTGTGGGGAAGCTAAAATGGGTATTAGGAGGCGCCAAAGGGATGCAGCCATTAGATTGGTTTGATTTTGTGATGCATGGAGCACCATGGGTTTATTTGATTATTGCGTTGGTTTCATATTGGAATGTAAAAAAGTAAGCACTTAAAAGGCAATTGCCCATAAATTAAAACACAATGAAAAAGAAAACGTCTTTTAAAGATTTAATTAACAGACAAACACCTACGTTGGTGGAATTTTCAGCAGAGTGGTGTGGCCCCTGCAAAGCTATGGCGCCAATATTGAAGGATGTCGCTCGCCAAATGGGAGATGAAGCCCATATCATCAAAATTGATGTAGATCGCAATCCCGCAATTGCCCAAAAATTTCGTATCATGTCTGTGCCGACCTTTATGCTTTTTAAGAATGGCAAAAAGAAATGGACGCAGCCAGGTATGCAATCCGCTAACGCCTTGATTGAGATTATAAACAAGGCGAATGCCAATGAAATATAGGTAAATCACCATTTTTTTGGTATTTATGTCGGATGATAGTCAGATTTCATAATTATTATTTGGTTATTTGCTTGCTAGTTCCTATCTTGCCCCAAAATCGACAGGCAAAATGGATAGAATCATTGACTTTATTAGTCAGCCCTGGCATTGGGCTGTCTCGGGAGCTATTATTGCTACGCTATCAGTTGTAATGACTTTGTTAGGGGAGCGATTTGGGATTTCGGGGTTTTATAATGCTATTTGCTCCGCTTCAGGAGCCGGAAAACGTATCAAACTCTTTGATAAAGACTATACGAAGGAGTTTTGGCGAATGTGTTTTATTATTGGGGCAATGGTAGGTGGCTATATTGCGATGCACTTCTTAGCTAGCGATGCTCCAGTACAAATATCCGAAAGCACTATAGAACATCTCAAGGAATGGGGAGTCGCTTATCCGGATGACGTATCTGTCAATCCAGGTTATTTACCGGCCGGTTTATTTAATTTTTCTGCCAAGGGTATTCTTTTGGCGCTAATAGGTGGTATTTGTATTGGGTTTGGTGCTCGATATGGTGAAGGATGTACGTCTGGGCATGCCATTAATGGGCTATCTCACCTTCAATTCCCTTCCTTGTTGGCAGTGATTGGTTTTTTTATTGGTGGCTTACTGATGACACATTTAGTCATGCCATGGATTTTTGGCTAAAAACAGTATAATTATGCGTAATTTAATTTTCTGCCTATTGGGCGTTTTTTTTGGGATATTAATGACAAAGTCAGAAGCTATTTCTTGGTTTAGGATTCATGAAATGTTTCGCTTTGAGAGTATTCATATGTACGGGATTATAGGTGTGGCAGTATGTTTGAGCATCCCTGCTATGTGGTATATGAAGAAAAAAGGTACCAAAACGGCTGCGGGACATTTGGTTAGTTATACGCCAAAAAAATTGAATTATACTCGATATTTGACGGCGGGGACGATTTTTGGGTTAGGTTGGGCGTTGTTGGGGGCTTGCCCCGGACCAATTTATGTTTTGATAGGCGGTGGTTATATGATTTTTGTTGTTGTTTTGATTGGCGCTTTGATTGGGACTTTGTTATATGGGCTCTTGCGAGAAAAATTACCACATTGATGCAGCCGCTTGTAACGTTATGCCGCTACACCCGTTATACCGCTACACCCGTTATACCGCTACACCCGTTATACCGCTACACCCGTTATACCGCTACACCCGTTATACCG
>CAMZKG010000153.1 GCA_947311105.1 uncultured Saprospiraceae bacterium | reverse complement strand
TCTTCAAAATATCTCATCTCAATCATGGTGCGATACTTTGGGCTCAATAAGCTGACCGCTTCCCGCATCAAATCAATCTTCTGTGAGCGAATGATGTCTTCTTCTGGATTTCTTTTGTGATCCTTGATGTTGCGAGCAAAGCTAGCATCTGAATCAGGAAGAATAGTGTCATCTATTGATAAAGTCACCAAGCGCTTCTTTCTGATATGATCAATGCAATTATTGATGGCAATCTTAAATAACCAAGTGCTAAAGGCAAATCTAGGCTCGTAGCTAGTTAATTTGTTAAACGCCTTACCAAATGCTTCCAAAGTCAAATCTTCGGCATCATTTCTGTCTTTGACCATGCCATAAAGCTGGTGATAAACAGAATAGCGATAGCGATTCATTAATGCTGCGTAAGCCGATTGGTCGCCATTGATGGCTTTGATAACCAATTCGTAGTCCTTTGTTGCCTTCTTGGAAAGATTGTGTGTTGTTGCTGTTACTTCCATGATGTTGTTTTGGTACTGATTAAGTAAGGAGTCAGAGCCATGTAGTAAAAAGGATAAAGAATATCCAAAATTGGTAGCCAGTACCAATCGTTTACTTCACGGAACTTTTTCCTAAATGCTGTACACATTAGGACAATAATTAATATCCTGAGTACACTTCCAACAATAGCAACTACCGTGCCAAAGTTGAAAAACAGTAACAAAACAAGAAAAAACACATGAAAAAAATGGGTAATACTAAATAATCCGAGCAAAATCTGTATTTTAGGGCGATAATGCTTCCCGGTACTCAAATGCCTTTGTTTTTGCGCAAGCCAAGAAGACCAGGTCTTTTTGGGCTCCGAATACACCACGGCATCGGGGGTATCCACTATAAAGGTATTGTTTCCGGTCGCAACTTCACTGATAAACAAATCGTCATCGCCTGAAGCCACTTCTAGATGGCTCTCGAAGCCACCAGCTTGATAAAAAAGATCCTTGCGGTATAATAGGTTCCTGCCAACACCCATGTAGGGCTGCTTTATCAAAGCCATACTTTTATACTGTATAGCCGTTAGTAAAGTTTCATATCTGACAAAGGCATTGAGTAGCCCTTTATGGTAGATATATGGGGAATAGCCTAGCCCAATTTCTTTAGCGGGATGTGTAGCCGTCTTCATCATTTCCCTAATCCATTGATTAGAAGCTGGTTGGCAATCTGCATCAGTGAGCAACAGCCATTCATGGTCGGCATGGGAAATGCCAGCACTTAGAGCCATTTTTTTTCCCACATAAGCCGTATTTTTATCCGTAAGGTCAATAATTCGAAGGTGGGCATATTGCGCACTCATTTCGGAAAGGATATCTAGGCTATCATCTGTGCTGTGGTCATTCACGACCACCACTTCATAGTTTGGGTAGTCTTGCGACAAAATACTAGGCAGATACTTGCGTAAATTGGCGGACTCGTTCTTCGCGCATATAATGACAGAAACGGGAAAGGTCTCCTTGGCTTTTCCCCGCAAGGGGCGATGAGTGATGACCTTGCGGAAAATAAGCCCCCAATAAGCCCATTGCACCAGCGTACTGATGATATATCCAATAAGAATAAGTGGTAGTAGGTTGGGCATGTCTATGTAACGTATTTCTGGAGGGAATGGTTTTATTGTGCAATTTTGGGCTCTTTAGTACGAAACGGAGTTGATTTTCGTTTTAGAACTATAAACGGAATAAATTTGGAGTGAAAAAATCACAGATTTCAGAGAAAAAATATGGATTGCCCGACTATACAAAGTATCCAAAAATTATTTAACTTTGTCTAAAAGCTGTCCTATGGATTGGGGACACTTCAATTTCACTAACAATACTATTACGTATTATAAACAAAATAATATTCTGAATGCCCATTTTTTTGTAAAAAATATAACAAAAAACTTGCATCTATCTATCTATCTATCTATCTTGCGCCCAGTTAGTAGAATTAGTGTTGTAGTCCGAGTAAAGAAGCCACCCTTTTTCTGGCTTTTATTGGAAGAATTGATTATATTTGCGAAGGATACAAGACTTAAGGATGCTAATTAGGGGGTATTCTCCGAGCTTCCTTGTGAGGTGTTAAGTTTATTTAAATTTGGATTGTGAGATTAATAATGTTAATTGTTTTAATGCTGTATGCATTAATGGGCTATTCTCAGAACGACTTTGAATATGGTCAATGTTTGAAAGAAGTTCACTTCGGAGGAACTCAAAACACAAATTATATTCCTATCACAAAGGACGATTCATCAGGCGAATTTATGGCACCCCACTTTGTGAAGGATAATTCTGGGGATTGTAGTACTGGAAACAATGGCACTGTTGTCGAAAGCAAACCTGTAGCCTATGTTAGTGGTACAAAAGCTAGAGTTAAAGCAATCTTTGAGACAAATTGCACAACACCCCAATACATCAGGGGCTTAGGGCCATATATCTCGGTAAATCAAACATCCGTTCGTATTAAATTCCCCAAGCAGCTAGTGACTCCGAGTGCAGGAAAAATCTTATATGACTGGAAAGATGCCAATCTTGCTTTTGTCAATAATAGAGTAAAGTATTTTGAAAAATTCAAAATCAAATGGCAAATATCCAAAGATGGTGTCTCCGGATGGAGAGATATTGACGAGAGTGAGAATACTCTTTATGTGACGCATGATGCGCCAATACTAACTACAGCAAATGGACATTTAGAGTCTACCGTAGCCTTTCACACCTTACTACATATAGGTTGTTCAAATGCAGAGGACGAAGATGATGAAGATAACATAGTTGAAAAAATTTACTCTGAGTTTAATGACCAGGTTGTTAACAGAGTAGATGGTGTAGGCCCTATTCAGTATTGGGGGCCTAATATATCTTCACCTGGATGTTGGCAAACATCGCAGATGTTAATTAATCTTAATGGAACATGTGGAGGATGGGCGGCATTTTTTGAAGATGTGCTTAGATTACAAGGAATTGGCTCTAGCCAAATGTCAACCGTAACTTATAATGATTATGTTCTTAGTGTCGCAGATGCTCAAAAATTGAGTAGTGATGCTCAAAACTTCTTTGGTTCGGATATACTTAATTTACAACCTCTACCTCCAAATGACCCGAATTTAAACGGAATAAGATCAGATTTTTTCGTTAAAAAATGGGATTTTTCAGTTTCTGGGGTGTTTGTTATGAATGAGTATAGCAATATCGTTAACGGGATTACTCCAATACCAATTCCTTTGGCAAATGGAAACACTATATTGATTAAAGAACAAGATGGAGCTGTCGGACAAGGAAATGGTGACCCTAGATCAGAATTTGAAAATCATGCAATTGTAAAGTATGCTGGAGAATATTATGACCCATCATATGGCTCTTTCAAGCAACCAAATGCAAATAGTTGGGAGACTCAAGCTTTAGATGGTTTTGGAAGTGTTATGGTTTACTATCACAACAATCAATTCTATTATGTCAATTGGATCGGACACTTAAATAATTCTTCTCAACAATCAAATGTTTCACCTTAAATTTAATATAATGAGATATACAATAATATTAATACTTTGTTTTTCTTTTTTTCAAAAGTCTTTCTCGCAAGAAAATAAATTATCTGTCATTGAAGAAGGCGGCTTCAATTCTGTTGTTCTAG
>CAMZKG010000152.1 GCA_947311105.1 uncultured Saprospiraceae bacterium | reverse complement strand
GTTTTTGCATCACGCAGCCTAGCTACGCATCAAAAAAATAGCTTCAACATACACAAAAATGCCTATTTTCTGCCTAAAAATAGGAGCACCTAAACAGCTACATTTTTATAGAAAATAGCCAAATTCTTGTAATCCCTTGACCCTTGACCTTTTACCAACTCACCAAAAATTAAGCATGCATAAAGCCAACCTATCCCAATACCGTTAAGCTTTAAACTTGCCAGTCTATTCGCACTCCCACTCCAAGCTGCTTAACGGATGCAACGGCCCCACATAATAGAAATGCCACCATTCGGTGCGAATCCCCCGAAAGCCGGCTTTAGTCATGGCATCAGTTAGTATTTTGCGGTGGGTAATGACTTTTTGCGAAAGCGAAGGGTAGTCGGTATGGGCTTTCATCCCAAAAAAATCATAGGACGTCCCCATGTATAACTCTCGCATGGCTTTAATGTCAAAAACAGTTAGGTCTATTGCCATGCCGCGGTTGTGCATGGAGCCTTTTGAAGGAGGAGTGACATAACTGGGGTTGGGTACTTTGTCCCACAGGCGTTGCTGGGCAGGGCGGGGTCGGTAGCAGTCAAAAACCTTGATGCCATAGCCTTTTTGGCGTAATTGGGCATTTGCGGAAGCTAATGCTAGAGCGACTTCGGGACGTAAATAACAGGCAGGGCAAGGGTAGATTTGCGCTTTGACAAAATTCTCGGTAGTGGCGTATCGAATATCTAGAGCAATAGTGGAGTCAATAGATTGGATGTTTGTAAATCCATCCAAAGAAGGATAGGCCTTCTTCTTGACTTTTGGGGGTTTCTGGGGTATTGTCACAGCCGCAACCGGCTTGGGCTTGGGCTTGGGCTTGGGCTTGGATTGACAGCCCCCAAACACTAGGAAAAGTAAAAGACCAAGCAGCTTATATTGCATTATTCCCCAAAGATTTCCTTTAATTTTTGCTCTAACATCGGGCCACGAAGACCTTTGGCGATGATGCGCCCTTCTTTGTCCAAAAGGAAGGTGGCAGGAATAGATCTTACTTTGTACAATTGGGCCGGAGCACATTTCCAGCCTTTAACGTCACTGACGTGAATCCAAGGTAATTCATCTTTTTGGATGGCTGCCAGCCAAGGAGCCCGTTTGCGGTCAAGACTAACCCCGATTACTTCAAACCCCTTGCTTTTGTACTTACTATATAATTTTTTGACATTTGGATTTTCGCGGCGGCAAGGACCGCACCAACTAGCCCAGAAGTCCAACAACACTATTTTTCCGCGCAAGCTGGACAAAGTCACAGGATTGCCTTTTGTGTCATTAAGGGTGAAGTCCGGAGCGACTTTTCCATTATCCAAAATAGTCTCATCGCTAAGCATACGCTCCAAATTAAGGATAGAAGCATTGGGTTTCGCAGATTTGTATTTTTTGAGATATAAGTTACCAAAGATGGGGAATAATTCTTTGTTGGCACCCCGAAAGGCCATCGTAGCGCCACCGAGCGCATATTTGTAGGTTTTGGAATCAGCTGGAATTTTTTCAAGTATTTCTTCGATAAAAATTTGCCGCAAGGCATTCTCTTCACGAAAGCGGTTGAGTGTGCCTGCATAGGTTTTGAACATGTCAAAAACCATCGGAATATTGTTGTACATAGGGTTTTTCCAATCTACTTTTTGGAAGAACTCTCTAGCGTAATATTCCATTTCGCTAGTATAATTCATGTCATTATTCAGGAAGCTGAGATACAAATTAAGGTCGGCCATGCGCCCCAAATACGGGTGGATAGCATATTTTTGTTTTGCCCATTCGAGTTTTTCTTTATCTAAAGCTTGAAAGGCAACTTTTAGGGCTTCAGACGTTTTTTGGCGCCCAATTTTGCTTCTTATGGCTTGTTCTTTGGTCGGAAAAAGGATGGCTTCTTGTAGTAGTTTTTCGACTTCTCGGTTAAGTGTTCCGTCAGGAAAAGTAGCGTTTGGGATACTTCTGCATACTGGGGTTAGCTTCATTTTTTTATCGAGACCAAAAACGACGGGTTTGATGACATTTGGCTGGCGCCCGACAAAGTACATAATCGGACTGTCTGTCTTTACAGAAAAAGTAAAAACGGAGTCTTTATTTGGTTTTTTGACTTGAAGGATGGAGAAGCCAATTCCGTCAAATTCGTAAAGCATCAATTTTTCGGGTAGGCAGTTTAGATATTTTACTTCGAGCTTGTAGGGCTTTGCAGCAAAAACAGTAACAGATAGCAGGACAAACAGCAACAAACTGGCCCATTTTTGAATAGATTGTGGTAAAATTGACATCAAAACACATTTGCGGTTAGAGAATAGAATGCTGCGCAAAGATAAAGAATTTTTTGGGCTGCTATTTAAAAGTTTTGTTAAGGTATTTGTTCAATTGTGCAAACGTGCAATTGTTCAACCGAAACTAGCCAGAAATCTTTGTTTAAAATAACGCCCATAGAATACAATAGAAAACCACCGTTTAAATTAATAAACGATGGTTTTGCTCACAAAATCGAATCAGTAATTTAGAGTATGCAAAATGCGTTCCAAATCAATGAATAATCTTTAATTGCCCATATTTGATGATACTGAATATGCGGCTGCCGCAAGAACGGTTGAGTAAAAAAGCCGATACGGCCTGGGAATTTCCTTCATTGACACTTTCTTTTATTTGCAGGTTATTGGGCACAATAATGTCTCCATATTCAGATTCTGCTTCTAGACAAAAAGCTTTGGTCATTTCGGTTCCTAATTTAAAATCAGTGTACTTTCCGTCCAATTCAATGAGTCCGAAACCGTCTTCAATATTTGTGATGATAATATTTCCGTACTTTGAAGCGAAGTCTCCATTATTGACCAAAAGTTCAATTTTTATATCGGAGTATTTTCCATCAAAGTGAATGTCGTCAATTTGATTGATGGTATAATCGCTGTACTTCCCCAGTACAGACATTCGTCGAATATCTCCTAAGACATAAGTGTCATATTTAGAGTTAATGGTTAAATCGCCCCCTTTTGATATTTTAATTTTTGAGTATTTGGAATCCAGATCCACATCGTGACAGGTCGGCAATACCAAGCGCCCATAGCTAAGCTCTCCATCCAAATTTTTCAATGTCATGATTTTTCCTTTTCCATAGCTGAGATACATGGATACATTGCCTCCAAAACCTTCACTATCAAAATCACCATATTTCATCTGCAAATCCCCTCCGCCTGAGAGATAGTCCATCGTTGCATCACAATATTTAGTTTCAAGCTTTAAAGTATTGGTTTTGGGCATATACACCAAGTAATGTATTTGATATTCAGCGGATGTATTGGTGTTCCAAAGCCACCACCAAGAAGATGAATTTGCGGAAGCAATGCTTGTCTCCGCACTTACATAGCCCGTTCTTGTGTTAAAATTAATATCAATACGCTCAAAGACATCATCAGCATCGCCTTGATTGCGTGCATTCACAACGATTCTTACTTCTATTTTTACACTATTTTTGTTCCACGACTTGATGTCAACGGTACCATATTTATTAAATATATTCACTTCACCGTTGGTCGTAGTTGGAAACTCTTTATTTATTTTTTTGATATACTCTTTGCGAACTACATCGCTACCAAAAAGGCGAATAGAAATAATGGTCAAAAAAACGAAAAAGAGTATGGTTTTACTCTGTGCTGTCATTATTGCTAGGTTTAGTGTTCAAGTATGTTTTGTCTTTTGTTTTCTCTAGGATTTTGTCCATTATCTCCAAGCGGATATTATAATTGGTAATCATGGCTTTAATAATATCCCCCTTGCTGGCAGATGGGTTTTGTCTCCACTCTTCTTTTAGCTCATTCATCACTAATTCTAATTGTTTAATATCGTCCATCCACATAGAATCCGTGGTGTGTACAGCGACGGCTTGTTTTTTAGTGTCAATTTTCCGCTGGTAATAGGACGCTGTTTCTGCAAATTCTGGAGAAATTTCCGACAGGGTATTTTGCTTCACCACCCAGCTACCCGCAATAAAACCTAGCCCCACCAACAACAAGACACTTGCTGCCGCTAAAAACACACGAGGCAAAGTTCTAGTTTTTTTTACTGATTGCTTCTCCAATCGAGATTCGATGCGATCCCACATATTTGATGGTGGATACTGGTCGTCAAACTCGTCCCGATGCTCAATGATATATTTTCTTAGACTATCCATGGTTTATTAAATTTTTTCTTAGTTTTATTTTGGCTCGATGCAACTGTGACTTTGAAGTCGAAACAGAAATACCTAGCAAGCTAGCTATCTCTTGATGATCAAACCCTTCAAAAAGATAAAGTGAACATATCACACGGTATCCCGCTGGCAATAATTCCATCGCATTCTTTATCAAGCTCACTTTATAGTGTTGTTTTTCCAAATCGATAACACTTTCTTCATCTGTGGATAATTCAGGTACATTTTCTAGCTGCACCATAAAATCCTTTCTTTTCTTCAACAGGTTCAAGCAGTTGTTTACCACAATTCGCTTTATCCAAGCCCCCAAGGTCGATTCAAACCTAAAAGTCTCGAGCTTTCTAAAAATATCTACAAAAGCATCTTGGAGCGCATCTTCTGCATCTTCTCGCTTCTTCATCATCCGAATACAGATGTTATACATCGCCCTATCATACCGGCAATACAGCCGATACTGCGCATCTCGGTCACCGTTGATGCAGTCTTTGACTAATTTGGTTTCAAGTGGGTTGGTTTTCACTCGACTTTGTTTGTGTAAGGCTTTGATTAGATGGCTAAAATAACTTCTAATCCGATACAGTAATAGACAGGGTAGGATTAGAATGGTTGCATCTTCCTAGTTTAAAACCTTTGGGCTTCGCTGGTTGAGTCGTTCGCTTCGCTCTCTAGTTGAGTCACTCGCTGCGCTCGTTGGTTGAGACGCTTCGCTGGTTGAGTCGCTTGTCCTTCGGACTTCGCTGGTTGAGTCGTTCGCTTCGCTCTCTAGTTGAGTCGTTCGCTTCGCTCTCTAGTTGAGTCGTTCGCTTCGCTCTCTAGTTGAGTCGTTCGCTTCGCTCTCTAGTTGAGTCG
>CAMZKG010000151.1 GCA_947311105.1 uncultured Saprospiraceae bacterium | reverse complement strand
GTTCGAGTAATTCTAATTTAACAGAAACAGGATTAGCGAATACCGCCTGTGATAATAATGGTACGCCAGGTGATCCTACTGATGATAAAATAATATTTGATCTATTTCCGAAAGGATTTAATCTAGGATTGGATTATTCGGTGATCGTGCCAGCAGGATATGTGGTGACTCCGAATACTGCTAATTACGGTTTGGAAAGTCACTTTGAATTAAATTCCATGACTGCGGGAGGGGGAGATGTGACCATCCAAATTGTGGATAATCAAGTGGGAGGAGATACGATAAGTTTTGTGTTGAGTGACCCAGGAACCTGCTCGGATGAAAGCAATATTATTGATAACGGACTAGCGAATGTGAACTGTGAAAACAATAGTACTCCAGGTGATCCAACAGATGATTACATCACTTTCGATTTGACACCTATTGGTTATAATTTGGGAGTAGAATATACTGTGACGGTGCCAATGGGCTATGTCGTTACGCCATCAACAGGTGTGTTTGGCACTAGTACCACCTTCCATTTTTCACTGCAAAGTGGGTCGGCTGGAAATGGGCAAGTTTTGGTGATTGTTCATGATAATCAAGCCAATGGAGATGACTTTAGTTTTACGATGATGGATCCCGGTACTTGCTCTGAAGAAAGTAATATTGTCGATGCGCATCTGGAGCAAGTCAATTGTAATAATAATGGAACACCGAACTGGATTTATGATGATTTTATCACTTTTGAATTAGACCCCGAAGGTTATAATTTGGATACGAGTTATACGTTGATTGTGCCCGCAGGCTATACCGTTAGCCCCGCAGGTGGTTTTTATAATGATACCACTTCTTTTGAGTTGCATGCAGGCTTCGTAGGTGGAGATGTGATGATACAATTAGTTGACAATCAACAAGATGGAGATACTTTGGATATGATGATTGTTGGCCCAAGTGTCTGTTCCCTAAAGCCTGATTTGGTGGTGGTAGATACGGTAATCGTTCATTTGGATACGGTGACTTATTGTGTAGATACGACGATTTTACCTGGTTCAATTGTGGATATTCAGGATGTGTGTATGACGGCGAATGGTCAATATGTGGATTTTACGATTGATACAAACAGTTTGTGCGTGAGCTATTATGGAATAGAGTTTACGGGGACGGATACGATGTGTCTTCAATTGACGGATAGCTTTGGAAATATGGACACTGTTGAGTTTAATATTACTAGCATATCTCCACCTTCTGGAGACTGTCAATCGGATTCTATTTTTATCAATCAAAATCTTTATTACTGTTTGGACACGAGTCAGTTAGCTGGAAATATTGTAAGTATTGAGAATATCTGTGATGATAGTACTTTCGTAAAATATGAAATCATTGATTCAAATTTTTGCGTAAGCTACGAAGGGCGTGCACTTGGAAATGCAACTGCCTGTATTGTGTTGACGGATGAATATGGGGTGACAGACACGACTTATTTTTGTACAGAAGTAGTGCCTTATACGGGATTGCCGGATGCTAGTCCTGACGAGTTTTGTGTAAGCATGAATAGCACTAAAGTCTATGATGTCTTGCAAAATGATGTGACCTGGGGCGGAATTGATTCGATGTATATTATCTCTGAGCCGATGTTTGGGACGGTTGTTCTTAATCCGGATTTGACCATTACTTATACCCCAAATCCCAATATTTGCGAACGAGATGACCAGGTGGTTTATGAGTTTTGCAATCCCAATAGCTGTGTCTCTGCCGTTGTTAATATCTGTATTGAATGCGAAGATATCGTGATTTTTACGGCAGTATCTCCCAATGGCGACGGTGTTAATGATGTGTTTTATATTTCCAATATTGACAAATACCCCAATAATGAACTCAAGGTTTTCAATCGCTGGGGCAATGTAGTCCATCAAGAAAAAACTTACCGTAATTCCTGGGATGGGCGCTGGCGAGATAAATATTTGCCAGACGGCACTTACTATTATTTATTGCAGTTGAATGATGAAGAAAATCGGGTGTTTAGTGGGTATTTTCAGATAAGTAGGTAAAGGGTGTAATCAGAGTCTGTCTCCCTAAAATACGAAAAAGAAGAAGGGAAATTCATAAAAACGCTTGACTATCATTATGCTAGAGAAATTGGCTATTTAATGTAAAAAAATGTAGCTGTTTAGGTGCCTCTATTTTTAGGTAGAAAATTGGCATTTTTGTGTGTGTTGAAGCTATTTTTTTGAAGTGTAGCTAGACTACGTGATGAAAAAATAGCAAAAATAGGCGCAAAAAGGACATTTTATGACAAAAATGTGCGGGTACCTAAATAGTTACAAAAAAATAACTCTAATCCAAAATGGCAAGCACCGACAAGCTTTTTTTAAGCTAATTTTTTCTAAAAGTGAATAATATCAATAACGAGCTTTTCTAATTACGGAAGCTCGAGTAACATTATAGCTCTGAAACGATTGCTGAAAAAGGTATGATCTGGACAGTTTTAAACCATATAATATTTCTAAAAAATAAACAAAATGGTTGGTTATCAATTGTTTATAAAGACGAAACCTGTGGGGAGTGGCATTGTAGAGCCTTGGGTCAGATGAATATTCAACTTAAGGTTTAAGGTGCCATTTTCCTTTTGGTATACAAAGAATATCTAAAAAGTAAATCTAATGTGCGCAATTGCTTTTTCTGGAATATTGAACATTATGCCAGCTAATTTGCTGAGAATTTAACTGAATTTATTGAGAATAAAACTCAATTACGCCCGTAGGGAATTTGTTATTTGGACTAGGTCTTTTTTTTTTAATGCTTGGCAGAGTATTTGTAGGTAAAAAAAAATGAAGAACCATATTGTCTATATTTTCTTAATATTTGCAGGGATATTTATCTTGCCGAGTGTGTCCTACAGTCAGGATAGTGATGGGGATGGTATATTTGATAATGTTGATGTGGATGACGACAATGATGGTATATTGGATATTTCGGAGGGTGATGGCTCTGTGGATACTGACGGAGATGGTTTGCCAGACTCACAGGATATAGACTCTGATAATGATGGTATTCCTGATAATATCGAAGCTCAATCTACCGCTGGCTATCTAGCTCCATCAGGAAATGATAGTGATTTTGATGGACTAGACGATAATTATGAGCCCAACGGTCTTGTCCCATATAATACTACAGGTGGTGGTTATCCAGATTATATTAACGGCAATGCTGATGGAGATTTTATTCCTGATATCAAAGAAAATGGAGATCCTGATAATTCCCTTTCGGGAAATGATGCCGATGGGGATGGTTTAGATGATAATTTTGATGATGTCAATGGATGGGATGTTAACGATAATATTGACGACCCAAATCCTTCAACCTTGGGAGATGAAGATGGAGATGTTGATGCTGCAGGTAGCAATGCCAATCCTATCACCAATGATGTTGATTACCGAGACTTGATGGATACGGATAAGGATGGAGTAGCAGATGAGTTTTGTGGTACTATTGAGGGGAGTAGCATTATTTATGCTTGTCATCAGCAAGATATATATCAAATAAATACGGGAACTGGTAATACCAATTGGGTGACAGCTAATAATGATGTTGCTACGATACTTAATTCTCTTGCTGCTAATGCTGATAAGGGATTGGTTTATTATGCTGCCGACGAAACTAAAATTTACTATTGGAATCCAGCCGAAGGATCTGGAGCGGCAGCACATCATTTACTTGCGGACTTGAGTAACTATCCCTCTTTTCATGGGGGGCAATTGCAGTCTGGGGGGGGGGCATATTTAGATGGAGTTTACTATATAGGTTCTGAGCAAGTTGGATGGCAGGTGGATGATATTTTTGCTATAAATCTCTCAGAAGATGGGCAGTCTGTTATTTCTGTTGTTGAATTGAATATTTATGAAGCCGCTGCTTCTGCTGGGTATAATTTTGATGATTTTCAAGGATTTGGAGATATAATTATGACCAGAGATGGAGAAGATAAGACAATGTACGGACAGACGGCAGGTAGCCCTAGTCATTTCTGGAAATATGACTTTGCGATAGGTGTTTTTACATTAATCAATAACAATACAGATTGGGTACAGTTGGGAGCAAACACAAATGGCGAGCTGTACGGTAATATCGCTTCGGAGCCTAACCTTTACATTATTGATAGAACTACAGGAATACGTGGCGCTCAGCTTGTTACGGGGTTGCCTGGCCCAGCACAATATTGTTATGATTTAACAGGACCATATGATGCTCCTCAATGTCAAGGAGATATAGATGACGATGGGGATGGTATCTTGGATATTGATGAAGGCAATGGCATGATTGATACGGATGGCGATGGGTTCCCGGATTCACGCGATTTGGACTCTGATAATGATGGTATTCCTGATAATCGTGAAGCTCAAGCCAATGGTGCTTATGTCAGCCCTTCCGGAAATGATGCAGATAACGATGGTCTAGATGACAATTATGAAGGTGCTGGAGACGAAGGGCTAGGGATTCCTGTTGACTTGATGGATACAGATGGTGTTAATTATTTACGGGATATTGATTCTGATGGTGATGGTATTCCTGATAATATTGAAGCACAAACAACCGCTTCCTATGTACCCCTTTCGGGAAATGATGCCGATAAGGATGGCTTGGATGATGCTTATGATGACGCCAATAATACTGGACTTATTCCTGTGGATACCGATGGAGACTTAGTTGTTGACTATTTCGACTCGGATAGCGATGGTGATGGATTATTAGATTTGTTTGAGAATGGAGATCCTAATAATGTAGTTTCTGGGGTGGATACTGATGGAGATGGGCTAGATGATAGTTTTGATGATAATAATGTAATTTGGGCTCCGCAAGATAATATTGATGATCCCAATCCATATACTCTTGGTGATTCTGACAATGACATTGATTTTGATGGTAATAATGCCATCCCTTTGACACATGATGTAGATTTTAGAGATAATGTTATTGATGGATTTGATCATGACAATGATGGAATTATTGATGTTGATGATTTGGATGATGACAATGATGGAATACCTGACATAGAAGAATATTTGGCTTGTTCTGGGATAGCATCTATAGCTGAAATTATCTTTTTTACCGAAAATTTTGGAGAGGGCAATAGACTGCCAACCCCTTATTGTAACTATCAATATGAACCTTTTGATTATCCTAATTATGGAGAAAGTATCAACGATGGAGAATACGCTATCGAGGCTGATATTAAGTCTTCAGCTATATGGGCGCCTACTGAGTGGGTAAATATTGGTGACCATACTACAGGGACAGGCAGAATGGCTATTTTTAATGCAAGTAATGAACCTGGAGAGTTTTATAGACGACCTATAACTAATGTAACACCCAATGTGGATATTAAAATTGATTTTTGGGCGATTAATCTAGATTTAACTTCTACGCCTGATACTCGAAGTGTTCCCAATATTACGGTCACTTTTTACGATATGGGTGGTGTGCAAGTGGGGGCTAGCTATAATACTGGCGATGTGACCAAAGACGAGTCTTGGCATTATTATTCCTTTTCTATTAATCCTGGAGCCCTTACTCAGTTGCAAATTGTTTTGACCAATAATGCTCCAGGTGGAGCGGGCAACGACTTAGCCTTAGATGATATGAAAATGTCTCAACAATTTTGTGATACTGATGGCGATGGTATCCCTAATCATTTTGATTTAGATGCCGACAATGATGGTATTTACGACGTTGTAGAAGTAGGTAATGGTGCTTTAGATGCTAATCAAGACGGTATGGTAGACGGTAATGTTGGTGCCAATGGACTTCCCGATGCAGTCGAGACAGCTGTGGATAATGGTACTATTAACTATACTATTCTCGAAAGTGCAGATGATGTGGATGCTTTCGCAAATTTTCTGGACATTGACTCTGATGGTGATGGTATTCCTGATAATATTGAAGCTCAATCATCCGCTACTTATTTTCCTCCTTCCGGAAATGATATCGATAATAATGGGGTGGATGACGCCTATGACTTAAATGGTACACCAATTATTCCAGTGAATACGGATGGGGATCCTTTGCCTGACTACTTAGATGTGAATTCGGATAACGATGACCTTTTAGATGTCGTAGAAAATGGAAATCTACAAAACGTCGAATCTGGAACGGATACGGATGGCGATGGCTTAGATGATAATTTTGATACCGATAATGTCACTTGGGATGTGAATGATAATATTAATGATCCGAATCCAACTACTCTAGGTGACCTCGATAATGATGTAGCTGCAGATGGGAATAATGCCGTTCCAATGACAGCTGATGTTGATTTTAGGGACGCTTCTAGTGTCATCACGGACGGAGGACACTTTGATGCCAACGATCAATGTAATAACAATGGAACCCCAGGCGACCCCACGGATGATTTTATCACTTTTG
>CAMZKG010000150.1 GCA_947311105.1 uncultured Saprospiraceae bacterium | reverse complement strand
TTTGCCCAAGACGCCTATTTCTGTTCTTGTTGCAGCAAAAAACGAATCCGAGAATATTGGCTCATTAGTCCGCCATCTGCTTGCGCAAAATTATCCCAAAAACCTTGTGGAGTTTATTATTGTCAATGACCATTCGACCGATGATACGCTTGCGCAAATAGCCAAAATAAATTTACCCGATAATTTTCATGTCATAGATGCCATCAGCAATGGGAAGAAAGCGGCAATCACTCAAGGAGTCGCATTGGCTAACGGTGAGTTGATCGTGACTACCGACGCTGATTGTGTGATGGGGGCGCAATGGTTGCAATCTATTGCGTGGCTTTATGCAACCCAGCAGCCAAAGTTTATGGCTAGCCCTGTCGCCTTCTACCGTGAAGAAAGTTTTTTAGAAAGATTTCAGTCGTTGGATTTTTTGGGGATGATGTTGATTACTGGAGCGGGCATCCAGGCGGATAAATTTTATATGGCGAATGGCGCCAATATGGCTTTCCCAAAGTCAGTATTTGAGTCTGTAAATGGCTATGAAGGCAATCAGCATATTGCTTCAGGGGATGATATGTTTTTGGTGAACAAGGTCGCCCAACGATTTCCGAAAGGAGTTCAATTTAATAAGAATTTAGATGCTCTAGTGCATACCCGTGCTGCGACAGCCTGGGGGCGTTTTTTTCGGCAACGAATCAGATGGGGGGGCAAAAATACCGCTAGTGAAGATAAGGTTTTAAAGATAATTCTTGCGTGGGTCTTTTTTACGTCGTTTTGGTTAATTCTTTTTGTTGGGGCTAAGTATTGGGTATTAGTTTTGCTGCTGAAACTCGTGGGGGACTATGTGCTGCTTCGAGAAGCGAGTGCCTATTTTGGGCGAAAAGATTTGCTTCGGGCATTTGTGCCGTCATTTGTGGTGCACACGATTTATATTGCTGTGATAGGGCTGGTTAGCTTGTTTTGGAACAAAGTAAGATGGAAATAAAAAAAGCCATTCTCGAGAGAGAATGGCTTTTTTTCAATAGAAAGCTAAATTATTTGCCACACTTACCTTCGCCACATTTTTTCTCAGCAGCTGCCTTGCTACTTCCGCAAGAAGCTTTGCCTTTATTACAAGACTTAGCTGCTTTTCCGCTACAAGACTTGCCTTTTTTGCTTCCACAAGATTTCTTTCCTGCACAACAAGCTTTACCACCTTTTTTGCTTCCACAAGACTTGGCACCTTGAGCAGATACTGGAGCTGCTACCCAAGACTTGGATTTAGCGTCAAAAGAAACAGGCTTGTAGCTCACTTTGCCAGACTTAGAACAAACTGATTTTTCTTTAAAAGTAATTGAGCCATCGCTACCTACCTTTTGAATGATGTCTGGGTTGGTTTTAGCCGCTTGGATCGCAGCAGTTAATGGAGCAGCCTTGGTTTGTGCGTTCATGCTAGCCATTGAAGCTATGCTAAAGAAAGCCACTAAAAAAAGAATCTTTTTCATGTAATTATTTTTATTTTAAACAAAAGTTGTCATGGTCTCGTGAGATTTGCGACAATTTACCCTGCAAATATCGTCTTTTTTATGACAAATATCAGTCTTAAAGCGCCTTAAGGTCTAGATTAAGAGTAATTTAACACTATTTTCGTTATAAATTGTCCGAATATTGACTTTTCTCGTATAACAATCTTACTTAACCTATGGCTAATTTGCTATTAGTTTTGTACATTTGTTGCTTGATTTTAACACAAAAAAACCTAAAAGTATGGCTTTTGACATTGATATGATAAAAAAGGTGTATGAAGAACTTCCAAAGAAAATGGAAAAAGTTCGCAAAAAGATTAAAACACCTTTGACCCTTGCGGAAAAAATTCTTTATACGCATTTGCACCCTGATTCAAAATTGAAGAAGTACAAGCGGGGTAAAGACTATGTGTATTTTGCGCCAGATCGTGTGGCGATGCAAGATGCAACCGCCCAAATGGCTCTATTGCAATTTATGATGGCAGGAAAAGATAAAACGGCTGTCCCATCAACGGTGCATTGCGACCACTTGATTCAAGCTAAAGTCGGTGCCAAAAAAGATTTAAAGATTGCAGAAGATGTCAACTCGGAAGTGTATGATTTCTTAAAAAAGGTTTCTAATAAATATGGGATTGGTTTTTGGAAGCCTGGGGCTGGGATTATTCACCAAATTGTGCTAGAAAACTATGCTTTTCCTGGTGGGATGATGATTGGAACTGATTCGCATACGGTTAATGCCGGTGGGCTGGGTATGGTCGCTATCGGAGTCGGTGGTGCGGATGCGGTGGATGTCATGGCAGGTATGGCTTGGGAGCTAAAAATGCCAAAATTAATCGGTATCAAATTGACAGGCACTTTGAGTGGCTGGGCTTCCGCAAAAGATGTCATCTTAAAAGTAGCGGGTATTGTTTCGGCGAAAGGCGGCACAGGTGCTATCGTGGAGTATTTTGGTCCTGGAGCTAAGCGCCTTTCTGGTACCGGAAAAGGAACTATCTGTAATATGGGCGCCGAAATCGGAGCGACCACTTCTCTTTTTGGATACGATGCAGGAATGAAGCGGTACTTGGAAGCGACTAATCGTGCCGATGTGGCGAAGTTAGCGGATAAAGTAAAGAAAGAGTTGACTGGCGACCCCGAAGTTTATAAAAATCCTGAGAAATACTTCGATCAAGTGATTACCATTAACTTATCTAAGTTAGAGCCACATATCAATGGACCGTTTACGCCAGATTTGGCTTGGCCTATCTCAAAATTTGCGGAAGCAGTCAAGAAAAATGAATATCCAGCGAAGATGGAAGTCGGGTTGATTGGTTCTTGCACCAACTCTTCCTACGAAGATTTGACCAGAGCGGCTTCTATTGCCAAGCAGGCTGTTAAGAAAAATTTGAAAGTTAAAGCGCAGTTTACGGTGACTCCAGGGTCGGAGATGATTCGGTACACCGTTGAGCGTGATGGGATTTTAAAGAGTTTTAGGGATATGGGAGCGATGGTCTTAGCAAATGCTTGCGGCCCTTGTATCGGTCAATGGGATCGTAAAACCCGCAATCCAAATAAAAAGAACTCTATCATTACTTCGTTTAATAGAAATTTCTCGAAGAGAGCAGATGGCAATCC
>CAMZKG010000149.1 GCA_947311105.1 uncultured Saprospiraceae bacterium | reverse complement strand
CCGAAGGCAATTGAACGCCAAAGGCAAATTGAACGTCCGAAGGACAAGTTGAACGTCCGAAGGACAAGTTGAACGCCGAAGGCAATTGAACGTCCGCAGGACAAGTTGAACGCCGAAGGCAAATTGAACGCCGAAGGCAAGTTGAACGGAGCAAAGCGACACCTACCCCAACACCGCTTCGATATCCCGCAATTTTTCCTTACAGTACGCCGTCAACTCTTTCACCCTTTTCATTTTTTCAGCAAGGTCATCCAAGCCGACAGCCCCCCCATCGAGTTCATCATAAATCGTCTGTAATTCTTCCATAGCAGACTCGAAGGTCATTTTTTTCTTAGCCATTATTGTAAGATTTTACTGATTTTGGAATGAAATTTCCCATTTTTCACATGAGTTTCCACTTCATCCCCCACTTTCAGGCTTTTTGTCCCGAGAACAGGTTTTTTGTCCTGATAGGTAATACTATAGCCCTTTCGGAGAATATTTTCGGGGCGAGTGGTTTGTATCAGGGCGACAAGATGGTCCAATCTATTTTCATTATTTTTTACTGCTTGCGCAAAAAGCCTTTTTAGCGAAAGCGCCAACTGCTCCAGATGGACTTCGGCCCGATGGGTCACGTTAGAAGCTAAAATAGGGATAAACTTACTAAAATTATCAAGCTCCGTTTTTTTTGCCGCAAGGATATTTTGCGCAAGCGTAACCAAATAATCTTCGAGCATCATAATTTGTTGTTCAGCTTCCATATTATGTCGAACCAAAAAACCAGCCACAGCGGTAGGCGTTTTAAAGGACTTGGCGGAAACCATATCGACGACGGACTCATCAATCTCATGCCCAATACCCGTAAAAACAGGCAGCGGATACGTGGCAATCATCTTGCCCAATTCATAACTATCAAAATCAGATAAATCAATCTTAGAACCCCCACCCCGTATGATGATAACCGCATCAAATTCTTTACGACGCTTTTTGATAATCGCCAATTGAGTCAATACTTCGGGCACCACCTGCTTACCTTGCATAGCAGCTGGAAAAAGATGGATTCGATAATCATACCCGTATTCATTTTCCGCAAGGTGCGCCCTAAAATCAGCAAAACCAGCCGCAGACTCCGAGCTAATCACCGCTATCCGCTGAAAAGCACTGGGAAAAGGTAGCATACCGTTGACATCCAACAACTCTTCTGCTTCAAGACGCTTGATGATTTGGAGTCGCCTTTCGGCAAATTGCCCCATGGTATAATTCAAATCTACGTCCTTAATCATCAATTTTAGCCCATAGCGCGCATGAAAATCCACCGAAACCATCAATCTTACTTCATTGGCGTCTGCCAACACTAAGTCCAAAGCTTCCCGATGCTTGCGCCGAAGACTCGCATAATCTCTCGACCAAATCACTGCTCCTATACGCGCGACAATATCTTCCGTTTGTTCATCCTTCTGAATCAGCTCCAAATATCGATGACCCCGAGAATAATTCAACTGACTTATCTCACAAGTCACCCACATAGACTGCCCAAAATTAAGGACAACTACCTGACGTATGTATTCATTGAGCTCGTATAAGGTTAAAGACTCCAATTTTTTTAATTTCCTGTAAAGGTAGAAAAATTTGTGATAATGGTTTGTGGATGAGTGAACCGAAATGCCCAACGCCTGTTAGGACAAGGAATAAAAAAATCAACATGTTTAAAATTTTTCGAATAGTCGCTGTTTTAGAAGGCTTGTCCTATCTCCTACTACTTTTTGTCGGAGTCCCCCTAAAATATTTTGGAGATAACGATATCATGGTCAAATCCCTTGGGATGCCACACGGATTGCTGTTTGTCACCTACGTAATCATGGCCATCCTGCTCAAACCAGACAGAAAATGGAGCAACGGTAATTTTTGGAAAATACTAGTAGCATCCGTCCTACCCTTTGGTACTTTTTATGCGGACAAAAAATATTTCTAATTTGGGTGGTGATTGATGGAGAAAGTAGTACCTTTCGGCAAAAATAGACATGAAAATTGTTATTGATGGAGGGTCATCTAAGGCAGACTGGTTATATCAAACGAATCAAGTCGCCACCCGCATAGAGACGTTAGGATTCAATCCGATGTTAAATAATTGGGAGCAATTTCAAGCTTCGTTTCTAGGCCATCCTAATAAACCCGAGCCATCCACAATCACAGAAGTTTTTTATTATGGGGCGGGTTGTTCGACACCGACGACTATTTCCCTTGCGGAAAAAACGTTGCAAACACTCTTTCCAATTGCAAAAATCCACGTTGACAATGACCTTATAGGTGCCGCCAAGGCAACTAGCCAAGGAAAGCCTTCTGTCGTCGCTATATTAGGCACTGGCTCCAACTCGTGCTTGTTTAATGGGACGAAAGTCATTGACCAAGTCTCTAATTTGGGGTATTTGCTTGGTGATGAAGGTGGTGGCTATGCCATCGGTAGAGAGATATTGCGTGCCTTTTTCTATCGCGAATTACCCCCAGAACTCACCGTAGCTTTCCAAGACAAATATCAACTGACCAGAAATAAACTAGTCGATGAAATCTACAACTCACCCGCACCAAACAGAAAGATTGCGTCTTTTGCGGAGTTTGCGGTTCATTATCGAGCGGAAGAAAGTATTCAGGAGATCGTTTTGGATGTTTTTCAGGAATTTATCACCAAAAATCTACTCAAATACCAAATTACTACATCCATCCCTGTCCATTTTATCGGCTCTATTGCCTATATCTTTCGGGATAAGCTAGAATATCTACTCGTCAAAAACAATTTGCTGCCAGGTATATTTTTGCGCAAGCCTATCGATGGATTGGGACGGTATCATGGGGTTGTATAAGGGTGAAGGGTGAAGGGGGCTACGGTGTGTGGCCCCAAATTTCATTTGGGGTAAAGCAGGGGAACCCCTACGGGGTTTTTTGTTTTCGCTTTCGTTTTATTTTTTTGGGGTGGGTGTAGATAATCATTGAAAACTGACCCACCTAGTCATCGAAAACTGACCCACCCTAGGGTTGAATGCAAAAATAGGTATTTATTTTGAAAAGAGTTTTT
>CAMZKG010000148.1 GCA_947311105.1 uncultured Saprospiraceae bacterium | reverse complement strand
TAGCCTAGCTACGCTTCAAAAAAAATAGCTTCAACATACACAAAAATGCCTATTTTCTGCCTAAAAATAGGAGCACCTAAACAGTTACTATTTTTTTAACAAATAAAGTTATTCACATTTTTGGGGTATTAGGTCAAGAGATGCGCAACCTATTTCATGGGGCTTCACCTTAATCCTTAACCCTTAACCTTTAACCCTTAACCCTTAATCAGAATGGCTACGCCCAAAAATCTTACCACCTTGGTAGTATTTTTGGAGTGTATCTTTTTCCGCAAGGACGGCATCTGCATTCAGTAGGTTCAAATCGGGTCTGCCGGCGTCCACCCAAGCGGTGTACCAAGCACTCCCCACACTGTGGATCGCCTTTCGGAAACGTCTTTCGACCATCCCATCCATGGCATCTTGATAAGTTTTGGCAAAGTCTTCACATTGCGTTTTGAGCATAATCGCGTTATGCTGTTCAAAACACATTTGCTCGTCAGCGGGGTAAGTCTGTCGCAATTTTTTCTCGATAAAAAGAACGTCATCTACATAACTATGGCTCTTTAATACATAATCCCAAATCCATTTGCGCTTGTCCAAAACGTAGTCCGCTTTGCCAACAAAATAATCGTATTCTTGATCGGCAAATAACTCCGGTATCCGACTCTCCCAAAAGCCATGAATCCCGATTTGTCCTGTCAATTGCCCATTATAATTAGCCGTCGTATGCAGTGGCACATGACCATCCGCTATATAATGCCCCAAATCTGCGCTGATATGCAAAATTCGGGAAACATCCCCTGCCTTAAACGCCCAAGTTAATTTCTTTATCAAATGCTCCGTATAATAGGGATTCAAACCATCCGCAAATAAGTGGTCTTCAACCAACAATCGCCCACATGGAAAATCAGCATTTTGGCGCAAGCTATACAATGAATCACAGACATAATTGGTTCGATTCAGCAAGTTCTTACGAAAAAAAGCGGCATATCGCTTTTGATTGACCATGTATCGTCCCACCCGCACTTTGGGAGCTGTCCAATCTATTTCGGAAGACTTTACTAAAGAAATCGTATCCCCACCATCGGTCAAAATAGACAAATCCGTATGTCGCATCGCATCCGTCAACCAATCCCGAGTCAATTCTGGAAAAGGCGGTTCTCCCCAATGATCCAAGTCGATATAATGCCTTGGTGCTTCCACTTTTAAGGCATACCGCCGACGGTCAGGGTCGGGTGAATGCTCCGTTATCCACTCGATATTTTGCTTATAAAAACCTATCATCTCAGTAGGCAAGGTAAAAACCGCCAACCGTCCTATGTGCTTATGACCAAAAAAACCCCACTTAGGTTCTGATTGGGTCGGCACATAAGCCATAAAAAGGAGCAAAGCCAAAAGAAAGATTTTTTTATACATAAAGGCAAGTTAGAAAATAAATCGGAAACTGTATCAAAAAACAACCACCTTTGCCAATCATTTTAACTTTTTCAGATGCTTGCACTCTTTTTATCTATCCTTTTTACCACGCTTTTGGGTGTTGTGTTCAAATTGTATGGGAAGTATCAGATTGATATTTTTCAAGCAATTGTGTTTAATTATATCACTTGCGTATTGGTGGCATGGTTAGATATCGGGGCATTCCCTTTGCAGCTGACTTCTATTCAGGCGCCGTGGTTTAACTGGTCGATTTTACTGGGATTTTTGTTTATTGCGGGTTTTAATTTAGCTGCTCAGACAGTCCGATATTTTGGTATTACCGCAGGAGCGATTATGCAAAAAATGTCGTTGGGTTTTACGGTGCTTTTTTCTTTTTGGGCGATGGGCGAAAACATGAATCTATACAAATGGCTCGGTGTTGTGGCAGCTATTTTGGCTATTTTCTTTACTAATTATCCCGAAAAAAACCAAAAGACTTCGGCTATTGATTGGAAAATTAGTATTCCGATTTTAACCTTGGTGTTTGCAACAGTAATAGAAATTATTTTCTTGGTGGTAGAAAAACGGGTGGCGACCAAAAGTGCAGATCCTGTGTTTATCGGCACCTTATTTGGAACTGCTGCGATTATCGGCATTATAAGTTTGACGGTATTAACCCTTGCGGGAAAAGAAAAAATAAAAAGTAAAAATATCCTTGCGGGAATTGCGCTTGGACTACCCAATTATGGAGCTATCTACTTCATGCTCAAAGCTTTAGGTGGTGATATTGATGCGTCCGTATTCTTTACGTTGAACAATGTTGGCATCATTGTTTTAGCAGCAATCCTAGCATTGATTCTCTTCAAAGACCGCTTTTCAAAACCCCAATATTTTGGCTTGGGGCTTTCTATCTTGGCTATCGTATTGATTTCTTTGGGCGCATCATAAGCAATGGTTCGGTAAAAAAACAATACTCCGACGTAGCCTGCCACGCCTCCAACGTCTTCCTTGATTAGGGCGAAATTTGAAGGTGCTTGATGAGATATGAATTCTCTCTAAAAATCTTCAAATTTCACCTTACTCAGCGTCAGAAGTTTTCATCGTGACCCGCTACGCCTACGTATTTACATCACAACCCTTTCTTAGCCCATAGCTTCACTATGGGCTAAGCAGGGAAACCCCGAAGGGGTTTAAGGGCGATCGCCTATTTATTTTTTTCAAACTTCGATTCAGGCATTAACTTCTATTTTACGCAACACAGCCAAAGACATAACTTGCAATAAATAGTGGGTTTAGTTGCTACTTTTTTGCCAAAATAATGACCGAACCATTGCTACTTCATAATCACTAATTTTTCAAAGCCACTAGTTGTAGATTTCTTGTCATCCATTTCGGAAGTGATTTTTACTTGGTAGAGATAGACTCCTTTTGCTAATTGATCGCCATAGTCGTCCTTGCCATCCCAATGAATATCGGTTACCCTAAATCCTTCCAAAGAAAGGTCTTTGTCAATGGTTTTGATGATTTTGCCATCTACGGAGAAGATATTGATTCTTGCACGAGCAGGACCGGACAAGTTATGTTCAAACTGGAAGGAAGTGCGATTGGTAAAAGGGTTTGGGTAGTTAAGGACATGGGCCAAAGCTGCCCCTTCGTTTTCGGCAACGAAAAAAGTAATTTTATCTTCGCCTGAATTATTGGCAACATCCCATGCCTTTACAGAAATAGTATGCTCACCAGGGCTTATATTTTCCAAAGGATAGCGCAGTTCGCCATTAGTGTAGTCGTCAGTTTGTGTTTCGTAATAATTGTTAGCGACTTTGATGTCTGCGTCAATAGTTGCGGTCAAATCATGTCCGACACCGCTTCCAGAGATATTTATGCCACTGTCATCGGATATTTTGGCAAAAATAGTCGGGTGGTCGTTAGTGACACCGCCAGAGACAAAGCTTTCGTCATTCATGAAAAGTTCAACGATAGGGGGCGTGTCATCCGAAATGGTTACCCCGTCGCCACCACCGATGTATAATTTTTCGGTATAGCCTGCTGCATCCTTGCTGACTTCATCAGAAGCGTAGTAACATATTTTGCCGTATCCATGGCTAACCACATCTTTAGGCAAAATGAAAGTGAATTGAAAATCTCCAGAAGATACAGATGCTACTCCTTTAAAGATAATCCCCTTCCTATCTGTATAAGAAAACGGTGGATTGCTCTGTCCCAAGGTCTTGAAACTTGCCTTCTTGTCAAATATAGTCACATATACTTTGCCATTAAAATCGGATAATTTTTGTCCTTGAGCATTAGCAATGTGTCCCGTGATGATGACTTTGGTGAGTGGTGCAATAGGTATAGAATCAACGGTTTGTATGCTCGTTCCGTTGATTTTATCTGTGATGATTTGATTATTATCTGGCAAGGCTAGGGGCATGGAAGGATCTCCTAGTAAAAGGAATTTTCGCACTTTGTTGGCGCTTCCGGCATTGTTCTTGCCTACACGTAGAATTTCACCGACGGTTCTTTTTTGACCGTTGTCTTTTTCAAAAATTTGTGGGTAAGTTGCATTGATTAGGGCTTCATTATCACTTGAATACACAGGTCGAACGGTCGAGAATAGAGCAATAGCCCCACCCGTAGGATTTTTAAGGAGTTCTTCGCCAAACGTCTTAATGGTAGGATCATCAAATCCAGCCGTCGAACAGCTAGCGGTAATCATCAACGGTAGGTTGTCTAGAATATTTGACCATTTTTTGATAGACTGAAGCGTCATGACTCTTTCTTGAGCCAAGCCTTTGGCGCCCCCATGTCCAAAATAATTGATGACCAAAGAGCCAGAAATGACTCCGTCATTGATTTGTTTAGCGGCTTCGGGAAAGCGGGCGCCATAAGGAGCCGGAACCTTTGGATAAGCGTCAAGAAAAATTTTCTTTGTAGTGAAGATTTTGTGATCCAATTCTGTGCGGTCAGCAGTTGCGTTGGCTTGGCGCATGTGTGTATTGGTGTCCCCATCGTCGCCAATACTCATCAGTCTAGTCCGCCAAGGTTTTAGTGTGCCAGGGTTTGTGTCATAATAGATGATCTTGTCCACAATGGCATTGGCTTCTTCGGGGGTTTTGGCTGTAATACGACCAACGGCAAGGTCTAAGGCACCTTTTAAGTCTGTGGTTCCTTCGTCATTGCTGAGTAGTCCATAGAAATCATCAGAAGGATAAGTGTTAATTCTATCCACAGAATTTTGTGTTTCGCGGACAGGGATTAGATTATAATTGTTATCGTTGTTATTGATATTTCGGGCATCATAGGAGCCGTCTCCCATTAATAGAAGGTATTTGAAATTGGGATCTCGATCATAGACCATTTTGGCAAAATCTCTGATAGCCGTTGGGTCTAGTGCTCCTGAAGAAAATTCATTATAGATATCATTTATATCAACAGTCACCACCTTCATATTACTATAAGTCGTCCGATGTGCCGCTAATTTAAGGGCTTCGTTTTTTAAGCTTTCGTGATAGATGATGATGAGGTCCGCTCTGTCGATGGCGTGAATATTTTGGTTGTCTATTTTTCCTATGGCTTCAGGTTGGGGGAAGTTGTCGTTTAATTCAAAAACGGCATATCGTTTCAGATTATCTGTCTGCGCAGTGAACTCAATTTTATTTGAAGCTTGCGCAAATGATTGATTGACAGGGGTTAAAGGTGAAGAGATGTCCCAAATCATGAGATCGTTGGATGACGAAGAAATGGAGAAAGTCGTAGGGCTGTTCGGTACCGTCAGGCTGCCAAAAATAAACGGTTCATTATCATAGATGAGTTTTTGGTAGGCATTAATCTCTATAAAATCCAGCCAGCCCTTTCCCGCACTCGTATTGACCATGTAAGAAATGTTAATATCGGGTTGGTTATTTTTTGGGGTGTATTTTAAGTAGAAATCTTTGATGCGTGCAGCATCCACCCAGTCTCCAGTACCTGTTGCACGTAAGATGGTGTTTAATTTTTGGTCATCTGCGGACATGGCAAAAGGAGTGTTTACGGTATTGGTGTCCCCATATTTGTATCCAGCGAAGCGAACACGCATCTGAGCGACTTTGTTCTTGATGATATTTTTAAAGCTAATTTTATCACTAAAAGACTGTGTTTTTTGTGCTTTGAATATTTCGCCAAACCATTCATTGCCTCCTCCTTCAGATGACGGATGTGCATCCAAAAGATTCACTTTATCTTTTTCATACTTCTTGCATTCTAGGTAGTAGTCAACGATGTTATTGGATGCTGGTAAGGAGTTTTGGTTTTGTATCCTTTTTCCCGCAAGGTCATCTATTTTCAAAAAGTAGTATGCTTTGTCCGAATAAGGGTTGTTGTTGATTTGGTAAGTAGTGTCAGAGCGTTTGATCATTGGCTTGGTGCTAACTGCATTAAAGAGGATGAAGTCGTTGTCATTAAATTTACCGTCGCTCTCCCCCGATACCCAAATGGTATTTTCCGCAAGGTCATCCACCCTGTCCGTCGCAATGAGCTCGGGGAGTCTCGCCCCGCCATTTCCAAGGATGTGTATGTTTTGGGGATTGATGCTGGCTAAATCTACTCCAAGGTTTTTCAAGAAGTTCGCATCTAGTTTGTGGATACCATTCTCTGAGATAGAAAATTGATAAATATCTCCATTTCTGAGTTTGGATTTCTTAGTCGGAATGCCCCTAGTCGTCGCTTGCTGTGGGGTAGGGGTAAATTGAAGGCGAATCAGAAAATCATTTAGTTTTTCATAGCTGCCAGATTGGCCATAAATAGGAAAAACAGAAACTCGGGCAAAGAATCGATCTCGTTCTTGCTCGTAATCTACCTTAATAATCGGCTCAGTATTGTCAATATCAAAGATGACGCCCATTGGCTCAAATTGGGAAGTTTGGATACTCTGAAAAGAAAAGGTAATCTCTCCATGACTAGGCAAGGCGATACGTGTTGAGTAAAGTGGTAACGTGGGGTGGTCGCTACGATGTTCCGCACCCGCAAAGTGCCAAATTTTAACTTCGTTTTGACCCACAAAGTGAGAAATGGGAGCTTTGTCCCATTGTAGAGATACATTTATATGGTCTAAAGCTTGCGCAAAAAAAGTCTGCCCCCAGAAGAACGAAAGACAAAAAGCGAGATATGTAGGGATGCGGTTAACAACATTCATAGTCAAATATTTTTCATTTGTTTTTCATTAAACGGCGAATTAAAAAGTGAAGTATATGATAACATATGTTAAAATTCGGCGTTTTAGAGTTACTTTTGCAGGTGAATCTTGCAAAGTTAGTCATAAATACATCCATCAAATGCACAAAAAGGGTATTGTACTTTACATTTTTATGATTTATTGTGTGATTGGCTACGGTCAAGATGCTGTATTTACGCAGTATTATGCCGCTCCCGCTAAGTTTAATCCTGCTTTTACGGGACTAACTCAGCTCCCTTTAGTGAATCTCAACTATCGCAATCAATGGCCAGGTTTTCAGAAAGCTTATGTTACCTACAATATAGGTTACTCCCAGTTTTTTGATGGTGCGCACAGTGGTGTTGGATTTTCTATACAGGCAGATAATGCGGGTGATGGCTTGTATGTGACTACGGAAGCGCGGGGTATGTATGCTTATCAGTTGGAGCCTACCAAAGATATTTTTTTGAAATTGGGCGTAGAAGTCGGGGCAATAGCTAATCGAGTAGGGGGCAATAAACTGTTATTTCCTGATGATATTGATCCTATAACAGGAGGCGGTGGTACTCCTTCAGAAGTGATAGACCCACTATCTAAAACCTACTTAGACATAGGTGCGGGCGTATTGCTCTATAATAAGAATTTTTATGTGGGCTATGCGATGTCGCACCTAAATACACCTAATAATCAGCTATTGGACATCTCTCAAAACCTATATGGTGGGCTTCCTATTCGATTTAATGCACAGGTTGGTGGACAGATTTCGCTTTCGCAAAACACAGGAGCCCCAGATAAGTTTTATCTCTCTCCAAACATAGGATGGTTCAAACAATCTGATTTCAGCCAATTGGATTTTGATGTTTTTGCAGGTTTTGGCAGATTTTTTGCAGGCTTGGGCTATAGACAAGCCCAAAGTAACCGCGATGCCGTAAAAGTATCGGTAGGATTATCGGAAGGCATCTTTAAAATAGGTTATTCTTATGATTATACCCTTTCGGAATTGACAAATGCATCATCTGGAAGCCATGAGATATCACTTGTTTTTAACTTTGACCAAAGCGAAAGTGCCAAAAGAAAACGGAGAAATGCGAAATACAGAGATTGTTTCGGACTTTTTCGATGATTTTTGTCAAAAACAAAATTTTTTTACGCACACATACGTTTGATAGCGGAATTCAGTAATTGTTTACCGTTTTTTTATATATTTGCAGTTCATTTAAAACTATTCGTCAAATGAAGAATTTGCTAAAGTTTAGCTTACTACTCCTTATGACTTCCACCATTGTCTTTTCGTCATGTGGAAGAAAGAAAGAAGTATCATCTACCACAGGTTGGAAATACAATGACCAAAAATGGGGTGGATTTGAAAAGAGAGATTACGAAGGTCAAGAAACAGGGCCTAATTTAGTGCTTATTCAAGGGGGTACCTTCTTGATGGGTATGACTGAACAAGATGTGATGTTTGAGTGGAATACTATTCCACGTCGTGTCACAGTTTCTTCCTTCTATATGGATGAAACAGAAGTACGTAACATCGACTATAAAGAATATATCTATTGGTTGGCGAGAGTTTTTGGAGAAACTTACCCGGAAGTAGTGCATGGTGCTTTGCCAGATACATTAGTATGGCGTGAAGAATTATCCTACAATGAGCCTTTAGTAAAGACTTATTTTAGACACCCGTCTTTCGATGAGTATCCAGTTGTCGGTGTCAATTGGGAGCAAGCCAATAAATATTCTCAATGGAGATCAGATCGTGTAAATGAATCCATCTTAATAGACCGGGGCGTCCTAAATATGAACCCTGAGCAAAAAGATGCTGATAACTTTAACTCTGAAGCTTACCTAGCTGGTCAATATACGGGTGATGTCCGCAAGAATCTAAAGGATTTGAAGACTGGTGGAGAAAGACCTGTTCGCTTTGAAGATGGTATCTTGCTTCCTGAGTATAGACTGCCTACTGAAGCTGAATGGGAATATGCAGCGTTGGCGCTTGTAGGTAACTTGACTTCTGAAAAAGATGAAAATATCTCTGATAGAAGAATCTACCCTTGGAATGGTAACACAGTTAGATATCAAAAGAGAGATCGATACCATGGTACTATCTTAGCTAACTTTAAGAAAGGACGTGGTGACTATATGGGTGTGGCTGGTAATTTGAACGATGCGGCAAACGTACCTTCTCCTGCTAGAACTTTCCAGGCTAATGACTTTGGGCTATATAACATGGCTGGTAACGTGTCTGAATGGACAGCGGATGTATATCGTCCAATGACTAGTACTACTCTTCAAGATGGTGAGTCTCAGGATTTAAACCCTTTCCGTGGTAATGTCTTTAGAGATGCTGAATTGGATGAAGATGGTAAGCCAGTGGAAAAGGATAGCCTTGGACACCTAAAGTATGTTGAGGTTACTGCTGATAAAGCTGCTGGTCGCCAAAACTATAAAAAAGGTAATGTACTAAACTATATGGATGGAGATGAATCTTCTGAAGTAGCTTATGGTACGGGTATTTCTACTTTGATTTCTGATAAGACTAGAGTTATTAAGGGAGCATCTTGGGCAGACCGTGCTTATTGGTTGTCTCCTGGTACTCGTCGTTTCCGTGACGAAGATGATGCAGATAGAACTTTAGGGTTTAGATGTGCCATGACTCGTACAGGTAGTGCGACTGGTAATGATGATTCAGGTGGAAAACACTTTAAATCTAAAAGACGCAAAAAACGTCGTTAAGCAATATTTAACTGCATAAAAAAACTCCTTTGGTTCTGCCAAAGGAGTTTTTTTTTGCACATATTGCGTAATATACCAATTGCGGCATATTTTTCGTTTTGACCTAGTTGATCGACTTCGTAAAATTTTAGCAGATGAAATTCCTACTCTCAAGCGTATTATTTATTTTTCTTTTTCTGACGGGTTGTGTCGGCACAAAGGCGCAAACCAAGATGCAAACGGGTACATATACTACTCGTAAAACCACGAATACACATGCGTTGGGTGCTTATAAAAAAGGAAATGAATATGTGCAGAAAAGGCAATTGGATAAAGCCATTGGACAGTATAAAAAGGCATTAAAAAAGGATCCTTTGTTTGTGGATGCTATGATAAAGATTGGTGGAGTACATTACGAAAAAAGTGATTTGGAGTCTGCTAAGATTTATTTTGAGAAAGTCGTAAAAATGGCTCCCGATTATCAGCCTAGAGTGTATTATACCTTGGCCGTAATAGCCACAAAGTCAAAAGATTATGAGCAGGCCATTAGGCTAGCCGAAAAATATTTGAGTTATCCCAAAATCAAAGGTCGAAGACGTGCTAAGGGGGAAAAGAAACTCGCCAATTGGCGCTTTGCCAAAGAAGCCGTTAGACACCCTTTGCCCTTTAAACCCAAAAATCTAGGCCCCAATATCAATACTTCTGAGCCCGAGTACCTACCTTCTTTTACGGCAGATGAACAGTTTTTGATTTTTACTCGTCGAGTCCATAATCAAGAAGATTTTTATATTTCCCGCAAGGAGAATGGTCAATTTTTGCCCGCAGTCCCGATGAAAGACATAAACACGGATAAAAACGAAGGAGCCCAATGCATCTCTTCTGATGGGCGTTTTTTGGCGATGACAATATGTGGTCGGGATGAGTATTCTCGGGGTAGCTGCGATATTTATTTTTCTGAAAAGAAAGATGGTAGCTGGACACCCATCAAAAAAATGGGAACAGCGGTTAATTCTAAGAGATGGGATGCGCAGCCTAGCCTTTCGGCCAATGGACAAGCTATTTATTTTGCGAGTGAGCGAGCTGGTGGACTTGGTGGACGGGATATCTGGGTGAGTTATAGAAATGAGTCAGGCAAATGGGGAGTGCCGCAGAATTTAGGAGATTCTATCAATACGGCTGGCGCGGATCAAGCGCCATTTATTCATCCTGACGGAAAAACGCTTTATTTTATGTCGGATGGGCATCCAGGAATGGGCGGGGGCGATTTGTTTTTTAGTAAACGTCTAGCCAATGGGCAATGGTCAAAAGCCAAAAATTTAGGATATCCTATCAACGATGAAGGCATTCAAGGCGCTTTGGTCGTGAGTCTGGATGGTCGCAAAGGGTATTTTGCAGGCCCAGAAAAAAGTGCTTCTGAAGGCGATTTTTTTGGTGGAGCGATTGATATATTTGAGTTTGAGCTTCCTGAGGAGATTCGCCCAGATTTGGTGACTTATGTAAAAGGGGAAGTACTGGATTTTGACTCAAATAAAAAGCTGGATGGGGCTTCAGTAGAGTTGGTGGATTTGAAAACGGGAAAATCATTTTATAAAGCAACTGTTGATAAGGACGGTACTTTCTTAGCCGTTTTGCCCCAGGGCAATTATGCCTTAAATGTGAGTAAAGCAGGTTATCTTTTCTTTTCAGAAAATTATGAATTAAATCAGCCCGCTTCTTTTGAAAAGCCCTTTTCTTTGGTGGCAAAGCTCCGAAAAATTATTGTTAAGCCTTCATCAAGTATGGGCGAAAAGCAGGTCGTGATTTTGAAAAATGTATTTTTTGACTCAGGGTCAGCTCACTTAAAGTCGAGCTCTGATTTTGAATTAGATCGGGTTGCCCAAATGCTAAAGGATGCCAAAAACCTAAAAATGCAGATTAATGGTCATACCGATAATGTGGGCTCTGAAGCCGCTAATCTATTGCTTTCTGAGCAGCGTGCAAAGGCTGTTTATGATTATTTGATTCAGCAAGGGGTGTCAGCTAATCAGTTGACTTACAAGGGGTTTGGCGAAAGCCAGCCTATTGATACCAATGATTCCGAAGAAGGCCGTAGCAATAATCGTCGGACAGAAATGGAGCCTTTGAATCTTTGATTGCGGTATTTATTGGAAGGTAAAAGCCAAAATAAAAGCAAGATGGAAGCCGCCGCAGGCAATGGAGTGTGAAATTTATTTCACAGCTTCGAGTAGCGAAGCGTTACGAGTGTTTTTGTTTATTTTTGGAGAGAGTAAGATTTTGATTTTTAGGCATTCAATTGATTAATTGTGCAACTGAACAATTATCGACAAATCCAGTTATCTTTTTAATCCAAGACACAATAAAGAAACTAGTAATTTTAGCTATCATTCGCCAGTGTTTGGATAGATGAAGAAAAAACGGTATATTTGGAATATCTATCAACTAAAACGCTACATCATGCCAATATTAGAAACCGCCACCGCCTTTATTCTAAACATTCTTTCCAAAAATAAAGAAGCCCAAAAATTTGAGACTGACTTTGTTGATGCGTCTGTACGTTGGGTGCGAAGTTGGTTTCTGAAAGGTGACGCTTCCGCAAAATATGTATTGGATGCAGCCGAAGTGCCACCCGAATTTGTGCAAACAAAACTAGAGCAATTAGTCCAAAATCCCGAGTTCAAAATAGAATTAGAAGACCGATTGAAAAAATCTAAAAAACACAGCATCAAGGAAAAAAATATTGCCAGAGACACCCATATTAAAGGCAAAAATGTCCACATCGGTGACATAGCACCCGATGATGATGACCATTGGGAGCGTAAGAATATCATCGAAGGGGGCAGTGTGGAAGCGGATGGGGATTTTCATTTGGGGGATGGATAAATGAGTCATTAAATGTGTAAACATAAATATCAAATCAAATCCTTTCAAAGTCCTGAAACCTGCTATTTGCAGGCCATTTTTGTGCGTCAGAAGGAGCACTTTTCTCTAAAGTCATTTCCTTTGGACGATGAAGGTTATTGTATTTTTCATAGTCATCATCGGGAATGGAAAATAGAGAATCATATTGAAGACTATTTTTATCAATTCTTTGATGTAATGTCGAAGGATAAGGAGCAAAAGGAGATTGATTTTAGGGGTGCTTTGCTCTATCATAATGAGGGTATAGTCATTTCGGAATCCACCACTTATAAGACCCTCAATTTGTGTAGTACCCATTTCGAAACCAATTTATCTTTCGAGAATAGTCATTTTGGAGGTGATGTGTATTTGGACGCCGCAAAAGTAGAAGGTATTTTTACAATAGAGCAATGTAATTTTTCTGATAACTTTACGGCTATACAGGATGTGGAGTTTCATTCGACTGTTTATTTGAAGGGTGTTACTTTTAGTGATTTGTTTGATGTGCAACAAGCTCAATTTAAAGGTCAAGTAAATATTACGGATGTAAGCTTTAACGGATACACGGTCTTTGACCGAGCCATTTTTAAAAGTGAGCAAACAGGTTTTTCGTATTTTAAGTGTTTTTTTAATGACTATACATCTTTTAAGGGAACTGAGTTTCATGGACCCGTTCAATTTGAAAATTGTATTTTTAACGGGGAGACTCAATTTGTGAAAACGCTGTTTAAAAGTGAATTTTATTTTGCGCTACCAGAGATAAAAACTAACGTCTTCTTTAAAGGAGCATCAGAAGACCAGCCGATTTTTGAAAATGAAATTGAGATGCAGCTATCTTTAGATTCATTTGAAGGTGCAGCGCAACTTGTATTTGAGCATGCCAATTTAGTGTTTTTGGATCGAGTGACCAAAAATAAATTGGCAGAATTAAAAGCCAATAGGAAAATCGTTTTGGGGAAAGGTACAATGGTTTTTAGGTTTTCCTTTCAAGAAACATTCTTGTATGGTGAGCTAGACGAAATACTTATTTTGGATTTATTGACTACTATAAAACACTATTTTACCAAGAAGTTAGCAAGGCATTTTGAGTTTGTCCTGTCGCAAAAAGGGGAAGATTTGGTTGTGACTTTTTTCTCTGATGATTATATGAGAGCGGATGATTTTAAGCGAGATAATATGTTGATTATCAGAGAGTTGTCAAGTGGATTGGATGTCAAGGATTCAACTGACAAGTATCTTCAGGATAAGTTTAATTTCTTGATAGAATCTTTATTTCAGCAAATAGAAACGGGTGGAGTTGATGCATCTGTAATCAAAGTATTGGCTGATGCTAAGAACTTGACACTAGTCATGAATAATCCCGTTTTTAAGAATGTGAATTTTGGTAAAATATTGGCTGGAGGGAATCTCTGGCTGGGGGATGGTGAAAAAGGACGCTAGCTGGGTAGGTTGTCTATTGTTTGGGCTAGGATGATAAGTGGAATAGATATTGTTTTTAGTTTTCCTGAGAATTTTATCATTTTTTCACCAAGTGCTCGAGCCATTTCAAATAGCTCTGGGTTTAGTTGATTTTGTTTTTTATGATAGTTTAGATTTTTTGCTTCTGCAAGCATTTTAAGGAAAGTTTGCATTTGATGGCCTGTTATGTTTTGGAATTTATTGTCCTTTTTGATATTTCTATAAATTTTATTCAAGAAATTTTCAACAACAATTAAAAGTTTTGATTCTGAAATCAATTCAGAGCTGGCACATTCAAGTTCTTCACCAAGTTCTTTTATGGACTTATTGGGATCGCATGATTTTGCAATCTTATTGAATTCATTATTTTCTGTGGTAAATTCCATTCTTTTAATTCAAAGAATAGTTGGAAGCCATTTTTTTAATTCGGGTGAGCTCTTCTATCAAAATCTGGCGTTTTTCATCAAGGAAGAGCGCACCGTCATTTGCATCCATTTCATTTCCTTCGATTTTGTCAATAGTGTCAATGAAATTTGAAAGCACTCGCGTTGACAAAGAAAATAGGTGTGATGTTTTTAGATTACTCTGAGTTAGAACACTTTTTAGACCATTAATGGTTTTTGATTCAGCTTTTAGAAGATTTAGCAGTTTTCTTGTATAGGAAAATAACTCTATGTCCATATCGTCAAGCTGACTTTCATAGATTTTTAGCTTAGAGACTAGTTCTTCAAGATAAAGAAAAGATAAAACTCTATACTCAGGATTACTAAAACTATATTGGTATTCGGAACTCATAACAAGAAATTTTTCGAGTTTAAAAATAAAAGAATCAGAGATTTTGTTGATATAAGGAGGGACATTTGGGTTGTCTTTTGATGCTTTTGGATTCACCTTTATTTCGGGCTCAATGGGTTGACCTTGATAAAAATGATTGTGAGTCACTAAGTCTCCTGTATGTAGATTTAAATCTCCAGCTGATGTTATTGTGTTGTGGTTTAAAACATTCTTTTGGGTGTTCGGTTCGTCTTTTGAACCTTTGCTTCGCATTGGTTTTTTTTCAATGATTAAGTCATTAACAAGTTCTTGTATAGCTTGATTTGTCCTGCTACGAGAAACAGAATACTCGGAATGAGACATCCTATTTGCTCTGTACTCTTTTTTTTCTCGGACATACCTAGCCTTTTGCTGAACGATGTCAATACCATCTTCTTCTAACAACTCCAAGACATCTGAAAGCTTGTCATTTGACAAGAGTGTGATTGCTAAATCATAATCCTTTTGCGATATGGATTCTTTTTTTGTCATTGCAAATATAAAACAAATTGTTTTAAGTGTCAAGAAAATTTACACTTTACAAACAAAAAGATTGAAAAATAAATTTCATTTGGTAGTTTCTAAGTACAAATAGCGATAGAAAAAGCAAGATATGTATTTTTTGTTAATTATAACTCATTGGTTATTAGGTATTTCTAGTATTTGTATGATTTTTTAGCCGCAAGGGGCGTAAAGGGTAATTTTTCCGAAAGGAACTTCGCTCGTGCTGCTTCATTCTTTTATTTCTAGATATATTCAAAATAATCAATTTTTGTAACTGTTTGGGTGCTCCTATTTTTAGGCAAAAATTTGCGGGTACCTAAATAGTTACCAATCTTTTTAGTAACTTTGACCATCATCCATATCTATGAGTTATTTTTGCTAACTATTTAACATGGCACTATTATGCTCATTACCAAACCCTATTTACGGCAGATACAGGAACATGTCAATGCGGGCGAATGGGAGAAGGCCTTTTCAAGCCTCAATACCATTCTTGCCACCAATCCTAGTCTAGACAAAAAACTGCAAGAATTATCATCGTATCAGCAGGTTAGAAGTAGGATATTTAATGAGTCGCAAGATGAAAGAGAAACACTGTCTGTAGCAAAAATTAAGGAAGACTTATTGAGCCTTCTAGTTGCCTTGGAAAAAGAAGCAGGATTGGTATTTACTAAAGACAGTAGAGGGGGCGTCGTAGGTAGTATAATTAATGCAGGGCGTGACGTACATATCGGAGATAAGATAACTTCTTCAAACCCTTATGCAGGAAGGTCATTTTTGACGCGATATGAAAACAAACTCAAGACAATCTATCTGAAGCGAGAAAAAGAGCTTTCGGTGATTCACCGATTGCTAGAAGAGCACCAATACGTGACTATTTATGGGGCTTCGGGTGTCGGTAAGGCAACTTTAGCCTCTATCTTTATAGATGAATACAAAGATGATTATACCAGTTTTGGCTGGATCAATTATGAAATCTCCCTAGCAAGATCCATCGTAAAGTGGCTTGCCAAGTCTTCTGATGTGCGCCAATGCAAGACGCCAGGTGATTACCTAAATCAAGCACAGGAGAATATTCGAGATTTACAAAACCTTAAGAATACCGACATCTTATTCGTTATCAACGGCCCCATTGATTGGTCTGATATTCAAGCGCATTCAGACTTGATAAATATCAATCACGCCAAGTTTTTATTGCTCAATGACACCCCTTGCCCATTTTGTAAAAACTATGAGTTAGGAATGTTGACCAAACAGGATGTAGTGTCGGTATTAAAAGATCATGTTTCGCACGAGTTGACCTGGAATGACTTCCAAAAAATAGAAAGTGATGCTTGGCTGTTACATTTACTTGCGACCAATATCCCCAAACAGAATGCCAAAATCGCCCAGTCATTTATCAATGATATAACCAAAGGAGTTGCTGACCACTGTACCAATAGGGACAATAGGCGTACTATCGCCAAGAATATATTGTATCAGCTCCCACTTAACGTCGCAGAGACTTGGGTCTTAATGCAGCTAGCTGCTTTTCCTGATGGTGTTTATGACGCCGACGAAATAGTCTGTTACCTACAACCTGATGACTACGTACGAGTATCATCTTCAGAAGAGATCGACCCAGATCCTTCGGTTCCTATTGAAGGGCTTGCTGGATTTAATCACTTTGAGAAGGAAACGGATTATCTTGACGCAAAAACAGGAGTTTTAAATGATGTACTAGTAGGTTTAGGTGAGAAAGGCTGGTTATCTGTATCCGAGGACGATGCTTATCGCTTACATCCAATCACTAGAAGTCTAATTCAGGCAGAAATGCCCATTCATCCTATCTATTTTAAGGGGGTTATTCGGGCATTGGAATTTTCTTTTTTCAGTACCGTCTATAGAGAATCTTATGCCAATCATGACTATGAAAATCATCTAGTTCATATACTTGATTTCCTTTCGGAAAAAGCGGAGGAGTCCTATTTAAGTTTATTGAAAAAATTGGCAGTATTATACGAAGAAACGATTCAATACCCAAAAGAGCTCCCCATCCGAGAAAAGTACCTACTCTTGACACAAAAAATCTATGGGGCTAAAAGTAAGATGATGATTAGCCCACTGCTAGATATGCTGAATTGCAATAGTAGGCTTGGAGAATATAGAAAAGCAAAGCCCTATGGACTAAAGGCCCTTGCGTTAGCGGAGTCGATTTATCCTGCACAGGCTCCCACAATCGGACGTTGCCAAAATGCCCTAGGCTTAGTGCTTAGAGACTTAGGGGATTATAAAGAAGCGAAGGTCTTATTAGAAAAAGCCAAAATTTCGGCTGAGAAAAATTACGGGCTGGGATACCCCACAACAGCGGTTCATTATTCCAATCTAGGCTTAGTGCTTAAAGACTTAGGAGAATATCAAGAAGCGAAGGCCTTATTAGAAAAAGCCAAAATATGGGACGAGAAAAATTACGGGCTGGGACACCCCACAACAGCGGTTAGTTATTCCAATCTAAGCATGGTGCTTAAAGACTTAGGAGAATATCAAGAAGCGAAGACCTTAATAGAACAAGCGAAAATATGGGCTGAGAAAAATTTCGGGCTGGGACACCCCGAAACAGCGGTTCGTTATTCCAATCTAGGCACGGTGCTTCAAGACTTAGGAGAATATCAAGAAGCGAAGACCTTAATAGAACAAGCGAAAATATGGGCTGAGAAAAATTTCGGGCTGGGACACCCAAGAACAGCGGTTAGTTATTCCAATCTAGGCTTAGTGCTTCAAGACTTAGGAGAATATAAAGAAGCGAAGGCCTTATTAGAAAAAGCGAAAATTTCGGCTGAGAAAAGTTACGGGCTGGGACACCCCACAACAGCGGTTAGTTATTCCAATCTAGGCATGGTGCTTAGAGACTTAGGGGATTATAAAGAAGCGAAGGCCTTATTAGAACAAGCGAAAATATGGGACGAGAAAAATTTCGGGCTGGGCCACCCCACAACAGCGGTTCGTTATTCCAATCTAGGCGCGGTGCTTAAATACTTAGGAGAATATCAAGAAGTTAAGACCTTATTAGAACAAGCGAAAATATGGGCTGAGAAAAATTACGGGCTGGGACACCCAAGAACAGCGGTTAGTTATTCCAATCTAGGCATGGTGCTTAAAGACTTAGGAGAATATAAAGAAGCGAAGACCTTATTCGAAAAAGCATATAATATTTTGCGCAAGCATCTGGGAGACAACCATCCCCATACAAAAATAGTAAAAGGTAATCTTAGTGCATTGGACTAGTGATATTAATACGATATGCCATGCGCTAGAAACAAAAAAACAAGCCGCAAAAAACCATGCTCGGAGAAATTTCTTCAGCACAACCAGTTATCGTGGTCGGAAAAGATAATTCTGTGTACTTGAAAAAAACAAGAGTGGAAGCTAATCAATTGATTTTAATCTCCATTAATAAGAATTTTGATGAGTTTAAAATGCCGTTAGACGATGTGCTTGAGTTGTGGCTAGTCGAAACAAAATTAAAATAATCATCGCTTATGAGTCAACGTCTCCATTCTTAGATATTCTTCATGCCCTAGACTCCTGATGACCTTAGCATTGGACAGCTTTACTAAGGAAGCCTGAAGATTTTTTTGGGTAAGCGATTCAAAACCAAGACTTTGTAACTCCTTGTTAATAGATTTTTTAGAAAAGGTTTTTGAGTGTAATTTATAAATAGCCAAAAGTACTTTGGCATCTTGCTCATTAAATTCTACCTTCAACATGGGAATAAAAGATGCCAAAATAGCCAAGAATCCAGCTGTAAATTGAAGTAGTAGTGCTATCGGAAAAATAGTTATTGCTTTGGACAGGAGCTTGATTTGTTTGTCCAAGTCTGCCTGAAAAATATTGGATAATTTGATGGAGTGGGCCGTTATTTTGCCATCGGAATCTTCTTTAATGGTGACGGCTCGATAGTTGCCGGCTGCATCTTGATGAGCTAGGCTTAGCGTTTCCGAAAGGAGCATTAATATCTGTTTGTCTTCCTTGCGGGAAATGTCAAAATCTTCTAATTCTTCACTTAGGAAAGCAGATAGGATTTTTTCTTGTGGGTTCATAATTGGACTTCTTGACCATTATAAAAAAGGTGGATTAGCGAATTTGCATCGGTGTCACTGTCCAATTCATTATTTGCTTGTAAAATGCCGAATTGAGTCGCTTTTTTAATATCCTTTGTTTTGGCATAACGCCAATAAAAGCCTTGGGCAAAAGCAATGGCCGCATCATCTTTTATCTTATTATTGGTTCCGATGGTATAGATGCCATTTTTACTTATTGCCATAGCTTGTTTTTGTGAATAACAGGCGTTAAGTATGACCATTTTAAGATTGGGCACGATTGCCTTCAGGTCGCGGAAAGTTTGTTCACTTTTTTCGGTATTCAAGACATCAAAATCGTTTTTGTCACTAGTATGAAAAACTAATCCTGTGTCATCATTAATTTTAAAGCCTAATCTAAGCAGTTCCTGCTTTGCAGGATCAATAGGAATACCATGTCCAGCGAAATGCAAAATACTTGGTTTTTTTTCGACAACTGCCATATTTAGCTCCTTTAGAGAAGTAGCCATTTTGGAGAGAAAAGAAAAATGGATATTTTCTTCTAATTCTTCTGAAATGGTGGAGTGCTCAACACGCAGGTTAATTTTAGCGTTCTTTGACGGATTGGCTGCTACAAATAAAATGACTTGTTTGTTTTGCGCAGTATTTTTATTAGATTTATCGGTAGAGTGCCCTATCTTATCTCCAATATGCACATCCCTACCAGCCTGAATGGTGCTGCCTATCATTACATTTTTACTATCTTTGAAGATAGTGACTTTGCTATCATTTACTCCTTGTATGACAATGTTATTGTCCCCCGTAACAGATGTTGAATGAGTGCTGTTAAGGGATTGGGTAGGCAATTCGTCTGCCAAATCGACTGCGGTCAATACTTTACGTAAGTCCCTTTCTGACAATTCATCAATATATTCGCTGAGTGCATGTTCGATGCGTGCCTTATACATTCGATAATTTTCGGATGAGAGCAAGCCAGCACGTTTCTCTCGCTCATTGCTATTCCAGCGGGAGAGTAGTAGGATATAGTCGTTATTGTCATGGAGATTGTCGATAAGTAGTCGGAGCGCTATTTTTTTGGGTAATTCTTTGAGTTTTGTTTTCATGATATTGGTATTTGTGCTAGATTAGGATGCTTGCGCAAAAAGGCTTTTTGGGTTTTATGCAAATATAACTATTTTTTTGAATACTTAAATACTTGTCTTAGCGAAGGATGTAGGCGTATGTAGGCATCGCTTAGTTTTTAGCAAAGGGGCTTCTGTGTATATGGGAGATTTAGCAGAAAAAGGAAAGCGATAGCAAAATGGATGGTGTACCTTTACTCTCCTTCTTTTAAGGGAGATTTAGTGGGTTTCAAATAAATAAGAACACCATTCATTTTGCGGTATTTATTGGAAGGTAAAGGGCAAATGGGGGCTTGGTAGCTAAAATCTTCAACTAAAGCCAAAATAAAAGCAAGATGGCAGCCGCCGCAGGCAATGGATTGTGAAATTTATTTCACACCTTCGAGTAGCGGAGCGTTACGAGTAATTTCTGGTTTTTATCTTATTGTAGCGGCTACCGCCGTTCACTCCCTGCGAGCGCTGCCGCACTCGCCCCTACGGGATCGGTCGTTCACCCCGCCAGTCGGGGTAAAGTCTGTTTGTTTGGGTGGAGCGCAAGATTTTGATTCTTAGCATTCATTTGCGCATTTGAACAAAATAAAGTTCTGTTCCATTCCTTAACGATAGACTACAACGACTTTTGGGCGTAAGCTCCATCTTTAATTAGTATCCTTTACCCAAATGGACTCTGGATAAAGGGGGAGTCTTTTTCCGAAAGGAGCAATTGATGAAGCTCAAAAAATGAGTCACTAAACTCTTTTGCCCATATATGTCGGCCGATAATAAAACCTTCAGAATAAGCTTTCCATGTTGGATATTCTATTTTTGCGAGCTGAAAGGCCGCTTGTAAGTAATGATCCGCTTCTTCTTTCGAAATGTACCCAAAAGAATGAAATATTCGTGCATTATTAGCTATACGTGCATAGTCCCAAGCTCCGATAGATGGTAGTGCTCCCGAAATACCTAGTTTTGCTTTTGCCTCTTTTAATTGTGGCAATAGCGCTTTAGTTTCTTGGGTGACATTAACCCAATTGCTGCCATTGAAGAGATTTACGTATTTGGTCAATTCCGAACGATGCCCTTGGTTTTTTAGCCATTCCAAGCTGGCAATAGCGCTATCGTGGTCGTCCACGTCCCAACTTTCTTTCCAGCCGGCTTTTTCAGCGGAAGTGTTGATCGCTGGTGCGAAGATTTGGTCTATTTTAAGTTCGCTAATGATAGAGTAGTGAGCCGCCAAATAGATGGGCTTGAAAATCCCGCTTTCTGCTGGTTGGTCATACAGAATTGTAGTATGGTGGGCATCTTCCCAGGATTGTTCCTTGGGGTGTTGGTTGTCTTTGTAGATGCGGTAAAACTTGTAAATAGTAACCAGTATAAGGGTACTCCAGATGAATATTTTCATAAGTTATTAGATTGTATGTCCAAAGGTAATGTTATTGGGTGAATTTTTATTATCGGATTGATAGGCGTAGGCTTATGTTTTAAATCTGTACTTTTTTAGAGCATCAAATGGAGTGTTTTTACTCGATTAGCACCAAAATGGGGGGAGATATTTAATGATATATGTCATTTTAACTGCGGTGATTTTTGATGCTATATGTCAGGATTTTGTTTTCTAGGCTAGTAGTAATCTGTTGATTATCAAGTGGTTGTGATTGTGTAGTAAGGGCGATTTGTTTTTTTTGTGAAAACAATGAAAAATAGTAGGAGAAAACTAAGTCAAAAAAAAAAAGCGTTTATTTGTCATTCCCATTTGGATGGTGGGCACTACGAACCTAAATCTGTTTGATTCACTAAAGCCAAATTAATTTTTGGTGTAAAAGAAAGTTAAGATGAAAAAAATTGGAATTTTGTTTTTAATGGCAGTATTATTTGTGACTAGCTGTAAGAAAGATAAGATAGAGCCTGGCACTGCTGCAGAAATTGACGGGCAAAGTTGGACAGCGACGGATGTTGAAGCGCGCGACAATGAAGATGTTTTGGTCATCGAAGCCAAGGATGACGAAGGTAGGACGGTAGTCATTAGGCTAGATGGTACAAGTGAAGGGACTTATGACCTTTCGGAAAATGGTAATTTCTGTACTTATAGGGCAGATGGGCACTTTTATGCGGTTCATCCTAGCGCTGATAAGCCTTGCGGAAAAGTAGTCATTAAAAAGTATGACAAAGCTAGTAAAACGTGCAGCGGCTCCTTTGAATTTAATGCTTACGATGATGAAAACCATCTTGTAAGTTGTCAGAATGGGCATTTTGGGGATGTTGATTTAACTTTTTCGGATACGCATCACCCCAAATGTGGATTGTTTACGTCTAAGGTAGATGACCATTATTGTGCTTCTGAAAATATCACTTGCGTTGTTGAGCATGACCATATCAAGATTACAGGCTCATGCGGGACGTCAGGTAAGACTGTAACCTTCAAATGTCCTACACATGTGGGGGAAGGAGAGCATTCTGTGGGGCCTTGGGGCGGCGGTTCAGTTTCCTGTGATTATACTGGAAGTGGTTTTAATTTTGGAAGCTTTAATGCAAATTGTGGTACATTTGTGATTACGAAACATGATGAAGAAAAACACATTATTGAAGGTGAATTTCACATGAGCCTAGTTCAATTTGGGCCATTGGGTGGCGGTGTTGATTTTCAACATGGTTCTTTTACTACGCAGTACTAAAATGTAATTTGTTGGTCGTACCTAAACAGGTGTGAAAAGCCAAATAAAAAGCCCCTGTCGATGTGTCATCGGCAGGGGCTTTTATGAAGGTGGCGCCTTGATGGCTTATGCCTTTTTGACTAAAATATTTGCTTTTAAATCATTCGGTAATTCGACTAGCGTGCCAGTATTCTCTTCGGAAACTAATAATTCAGCTAGCGTCTCCCGCTTGATAAAGTCCCCAAATTGCTGGATGGCAGCATCAATCTGTGGGCTGGGGCTAATTTTAATATTAACACGATCTTGTACATCAAAATTTTGATCTTTTCGGATGTTCTGAATCCTGTTGATTAGCTCTCTAGCCAGTCCTTCTGATATTAATTCATCGTTAAGCGTGATGTCCATGGCTACCGTTAAGTTGCCATCTGTAGCGACCGTCCAACCTTCAATATCTTCAGGAGATATTTCAAAATCTTCCAAAGTCAATAGATATTTTTCATTTTCTATTGTTAATTCTAATGTTCCCGTTTTTTCAATATCATTAATCGCATCTTGGTCAAGCTGGTTGATAAGAGCGGCAGCTTGTTTCATGTTTTTTCCTAAACGTCTGCCTAGCGTTTTGAAGTTGGGTTTGATCTTCTTTTTGATAAACCCAGAAGAATCATAAAGATACTCCAAGGTTTTGATATTTGTTTCCGCAAGGATTAAATCCTTGACGGCTTCTACATGCTTTTCGAAGTCTTTGTCTAGTACAGGGAGAAGTAGTTTGTTTAGTGGTTGACGAACTCTAATCCTTTCCTTTTTTCGCAAGGAAAGCGCTAAGGAAGATATGCGCTGTGCATAATCCATTCTTTGTTCTAACTCTTTGTTTATCAATTTCTTATCTGCCAGCGGGAAGTCCGATAGGTGTACGGAGATGGCGACTTCCTTTTGAGTTACTTGGTTTAGATTTTGATACAACCAGTCTGAGAAGAAAGGCGAAATCGGAGACATCAATTTGGCGATGGTATTCATGCAGGTATAAAGTGTCTGATACGCCGATATTTTGTCTGTGGAATAGCTGCCTTTCCAGAATCGTCTTCTAGATAAACGGACATACCAGTTGCTTAATTTTTCGGTAACGAAATCTTGAATCTTACGAGCAGCGGGAGTGGCTTCATAGCTGGTGTAGGAAGCGTCCACTTCTTGGACTAAACTATTGAGTAAAGACAAAATCCATTGGTCAATTTCGGGCCTGTCTTTCAAAGATATTTCAGCTTCGGAATAGTTGAAATTATCAATATTGGCATAAAGCGAAAAGAAAGAATAAGTGTTGAAAAGAGTGCCAAAAAATTTCCGTTGAGCTTCAACGATGTACTTTTCGTCAAACTTTAGGTTGTCCCAAGGGTTGGCATTATGCGTCATGTACCAGCGAAGCGCATCACCACCATAAGTATTTAGTGTTACAAAAGGATCGACGGTATTGCCAAGCCTTTTCGACATTTTTACACCATTTTTGTCTAGGACTAAACCATTAGAAACTACGGCTTTGTAGGCAACAGAATTAAAAACGTTGGAAGCGATGGCATGTAGCGAATAGAACCAGCCCCGAGTTTGATCAACGCCTTCGGCAATAAAATCGGCAGGATAGCTTTTTTCAAAAAGCTCTTTATTTTCAAAAGGGTAGTGCCACTGGGCGTAGGGCATTGCACCAGAGTCAAACCAAACATCAATTAAATCCAATTCACGAGTCATGGGTTTGCCCGAAGGAGCCACCAAAGTGATATCATCAATGTAAGGTCTGTGCAAATCCTTCGGCATCGTTTGGTTAAGGTCAAGGATTTTGTTGGCTTTGTCGATTTCGGTTTGTAATTCAGCCATCGAGCCAATACAAATTTCCGTCTCGTTGTCATCTGTTCTCCAAATAGGCAAAGGGGTACCCCAGTACCTAGATCTAGAAAGGTTCCAGTCTTGGATATTTTCTAACCAATTGCCAAATCGACCTTCACCAGTAGATTTAGGCTTCCAGTTAATGGTTTTGTTTAAAGCGACCATTCGCTCTTTATTGGCGGTTACTTTGACGAACCAACTATCGAGCGGATAGTAAAGAATGGGTTTGTCGGTACGCCAGCAGTGTGGGTAGTTATGCTTATGTTTTTGGACATTAAAAGCCTTGTTTTCTTTTTTTAATTGGATAGCGATGTCGATGTCAACACTTTGATAATTGGGCTCATCTTTATAGTTTTTGACATAGCGTCCTGCATAGTCGGTGACTTCGTCCACAAACTTGCCCTGCTTGTCTACCAACGTAAGAGACCCCAGCCCATTTTGCTTAGCCACCATCATGTCATCCGCACCAAAAGAAGGGGCCGTATGCACGATGCCTGTACCATCTTCGGTTGTCACAAAACTACCTAAAACGACTCTAAATGCTTGTCCATCAGTAGGTTGTGCATAAGGCATGAGCTGTTCATAGGTGATGCCATCCAAATCTTTTCCTTTAACTTCACCTAATACTTTATATGGAATTAATTTGTCTTCTGGTTTGAATTCATCAAAAGATAATTCAGCTTGCTCAGGCTTAAACCACTTTCCTAGGAGTGCTTTCGCTAAAATTAAATTGACAGGTAACTTGGTGTAGGGATTAAAAGTTTTAACAATGACATAATCTATTTTTGGCCCGACTGTTAATGCCGTATTAGACGGCAATGTCCAAGGGGTTGTCGTCCACGCTAAGAAATATAGATTGTCACCAATACCGTCAAATAATGGAGCAGAAAGCTTGTTTTTGATGACCTTAAATTGAGCGACTAAGGTCGTGTCCGTTACATCTTTGTAGCATCCAGGTTGATTCAACTCATGCGTGCTCAAGCCAGTACCAGCAGCAGGGGAGAAAGGCTGTATGGTATAGCCTTTGTATAAAAGGTCTTTTTCATAGAGCTGCTTGAGTAAATACCAAACTGATTCGATGTATTCATTTTTAAATGTAATATAAGGGTGATCGAGATCCACCCAATATCCCATTTTTACCGTAAGGTCATCCCATACATCCTTGTATTGAAGGACAGTATCTTTACATTTTTGGTTGTATTCATCGACAGAAATGGATTTACCGATGTCTTCTTTAGTGATGCCGAGCTCTTTTTCTACTTTTAGTTCTACGGGCAGTCCATGAGTATCCCATCCGCCCTTGCGGGAAACACGTTTGCCTTTTAGTGTTTGAAAGCGACAGAATGTATCCTTAACGGTACGCCCCATGACGTGGTGGATGCCTGGCATGCCGTTGGCAGAAGGTGGTCCTTCATAAAAAACAAAAGTGTTGTTGGGGTCTCTTTGCTCAATACTTTTTTTGAAAATATCATTTTCTTTCCAGAATTGAAGAATTTCTTTGTCTATCTCTGGCAGGTTTAAACCTTTGGGTACTTTGTACATGAGTGTCTCTTTTGGCTGAAAAAGGGATAAAATCCCCGTTGTTTTTTGGTTATTCTAACAATTATTTCAATGGGTAAGTTCCTTATTTTTACTGTTTTGGGTCTTTTTTTGATGCACTTTCGTGAAAAACAAATCAAGCGAAAAAAGTAAGTTTTTTGTTATTAAAAAAAACTTCTATGCAAAACAATGAGTTGAAAAGGCAAAGCTACAAAATGTTAAGGGATTATTAGTCAAATTGAGCTGTGCTAAGTCGAGAAATACAAGTTTTATGAAAAAAATACATATATAAGTCGGTGAGTGGATAGGGTTGTTGTATTATGTTGAAAAAAATACCCCCAAGCTTTTTGCCTATATAAAATGTTGATAATCAATTTTTTGCGACGTGTTTAAGAAAGAGTTGTCTGTCCGTGATTTGTTAGGCTAAAATAATAAAGTATTAAAATACCCCAAATAGGGTATTTAGTTTGGATTCAATAGGTATATCTTTGTTCTATCGTTTAGATAATAGACGAAATTCCAAGACCCATGAACATATCGCTCCCTATTTCCCAAGATAGGTCTTGCATAATTTTTGTCTAGTGTAATAACTAGAAAATGTTTTGACTCTGTATTTTACAGGGCTGGTATGTTTTTGATTTTGATGACCAAAACCGAAAAAGCATGGCAAGGCTTATACTTATTTTGCTATTTAGTACACTTGTATATAGTGCACAGAGTCAATTGACTTTAGCGGCATCTTCTTTGGTACAAGATCCAGGCGATGAGTTCTTCATCGACATTACTACTCAAGGTTTTGATTCTATTGCAGCCATTCAACTGACGATGAAGTGGGACTCTAGTGTTATTGAATTTTTAGATATAGATAATTTTGGACTGCCAACAAGCAGTTCTAACCCCAATATTCATTTTAGTTTTGCTTATTTGAGCTCTGGATACCTTACTTTTCTTTGGGATCCAGGTACAGGGGGGACCGTTGACTTGCCAGATAACACTAGTATTATGCGCTTGAAGTATAAAGCTATCGGTGCTCCTTCTTCTTCAAGTCCTTTTGAATTTGTTGGAACAATCACGGCTATATCTGTATTAGCGGGTAGTGATTTGCACCAAGTAAATTTGAATTTAGAACCTGGCGAAGTTAAATTGACGCCAGTGTTAGGCATTCATGGTATAGCCGAAATAGAAGAGATGTTGATTAGCCCCAACCCAAGCTCGCAAGACATTGGTATTCAGTTTTCTTTAGACCATCCAGTTGATTTGGCATGGTCTGTAAGTGATATGCAGGGCAAAGAAATAATATCTAGGCAATTTGCGAAAGCAGATGGTCAGCAAACAATAAAAATCGATAGGGATTTATTTCCCGCAACAGGTGTATATCTTTTTTCTATGCGAAGTGCTCATGGAGTGCTTACGCAAAAATTGATTGTGCAATAATTTGTTCATCCCAAACCTAACAAAGATGTTAAAAAAACTACTTTTTATTACCCTATTTACCTTCGTTTTCTTTGGAGCTAAGGCACAAGTGGATCTCCATTTTGATCCGATTGATACAACCGCTGCGGTAGGAAGTATCGTGAATATTTCTGTTAATGCTACTGGGGCGTCCGCCTTAGCTGCTATTCAGCTTGAATTTGAGTATGATAGCACCGTCGTTGATTTTCAAGGTTTCCTGAATAAGCATTCGAGCTTTTCCCAGGGCTTTGGTGTTGCTGTAGATACAAGTAGTACAGCTACCGACCCGAGCCCAATGGATACGGTTAAATTTCAATGGTTTGATGTAGCGGACCATAATTTTAACGGAAAGCTATTTGATATTTCATTTAAGATTTTGGCATCAGGCACTAGTGACTTGAAGCTAGTAAAGAAAATAATTGGAAATGCTGCGGGCTCTCCACCTATAACGGTGACAGCAGATTCTTCTGCTATTACAGGCTCAGGCTCTACGGGTAGTAATCCGTTACAATTGTCGGCTTCTTCTGTTGCAGTTGATGCAGGCGCCAATGGATGTGTTGATGTTACGGTGGTGGCTGATTTTGTGGATATTACGAAGTTAGATTTTAGTTTGGATTGGAGTACTTCTATTGCGACTTATACCTCTTTAACGAACTTAAACGCTACATTGGGATTGACGGAAGCCGCAAATTTTGTCACTGGACAAACTGGATCCGGACAATTAGGTTTTACTTTTGCAGATGCAACAGGAAAGACCTTGTCTGTAGGGGATAAGTTGTTTAGCGCATGTTTTAGTACGGTGGGTACGTCTGGCTCATCTACAGCAGTATCTTTTAGTGAAGTGCCAACACCTACGGTTGTAGAAAATACATCAGGAGTTTTAGGGCACACCTTTGCAAACGGCACCTTCACTATTAATCCAAATTCTAGCGGAGGTACATTTACTTATATGTTGCCGGATACAATAGGGGATAAGGGGACTCAAGTTTGTGTTCCCGTAGAAGTTAAGAATTTTACGGATATTAGTAGTGCAGGTTTTTCGATGGTATGGGATACTAGTATTATACATTTTGTCAGCGCCACAAGGATAACGGATCCTGTGACGGGAAGTTCAATGGGTAATTTTTATGATAACCTATCAACGACAAGTGATGGGGCTTTGGGATATTTGTTTTTTGATGCCCAAAATATGCCAAGGACATTGCCTGACTATAGCGCTTTGGTGACGGTGTGTTTTGATGTTGTTGGTGATCCTGGCGATGTGAGTCCATTATCTTTTAGTGATACGCCAATAGCGGTGAGTGCATCCGATTCGAATTTAAACTCGATAGCAGTGGATACAATAAACGGGTCGTTGACAGTACCGACGGTTATGTTGGATACTTTTCATCTATTTGGAGATTTTTCTACATGCACACAAGGGGTAGAATTAGGCGATACAATCAAGATTGATATATTGGCAGATAATTTGATTAATTTGGAGAGTTTTCAATCAGATCTGTTATTTGATACGAGTCGATTAGAGTTTTTGGTGGGTACGCAGGAGTATCATATACCTTATGATTTAATTCCGCCCGTGTCTCTCACCGTTTCTGGAGATAAGCTGAAGTTTTTATGGCTTGCGAACGGTGGTCCATATACATGGACGCCTGATAGTACGGCTATATTTACGCTTTACTTCAAGGCAAAAGGAGGAATGCCAGGTGATAATGTTGATTTGATTTTTGCGGGATCTTCGGCTTCTGGACCGAATGGAAATGTTCCAATTTTAACGCATGATATATCGCTGGAGATAGTTGCGCCGCTGACAGCGAATGCTACAGTAACTAACTTAAGCTGTGGGGTGACTAATGATGGGGCTATTTCATTAAATCCAATGGGAGGTAGTGGTAGCTATACTTATGAGTGGACAGGGCCTGGTGGTCCATATACAGGAAGTAGTTTGACGGGCTTGTCGGCTGGGACCTATGTAGTGACGGTTACATCATGTAATAAGACGGTTACGGAGTCATTTGTATTGACAGAGAGCGTAGGATTTTCGCTGATGATTTCTAATATTAAAAATGAAGCGGTACCACCGGGAAGTAATGGTGAGATAACAGTAGCGACTTCTGTAGTAGGAAGTTATACTTATAATTGGACAGGACCAGGTGGCCCATATACTGGAGCTGCTTTGACAGGACTAAATGAAGGAACATATACTGTTATCGCTGATAATGGGCAAGGTTGTAAAGATACTTTAGCAATCGGGTTGAACAAATTAAACGTGACAGGTACTTTCGTAAATCCATCTTGTAATGGAAGTAGTACAGGTTCTATAGCGTTGGATGTCTCTGGTGGGACACCGACCTACTCATATCAATGGAATATGGGGCCTGGTGGTGCGAGTCCTACTGGTTTAGCAGCAGGCACTTACATGGTGACAGTCTCGGATCAAACGACTGCACAAGTAGAATTGTCTTTTACGCTGGTTGAGCCTTCGGCAATTACTATTCAGTTGGATGGTACCGTGAGTGCATCTGCTGGAATGAATAATGGAGCCGTAAATATAACTGCGGCAGGAGGTACGCCAACTTATACTTATTTATGGAGTCCTGGCGGAGCGACTACAGAAGATTTGTCTGGAGTAGGAGAGGGAAGCTATTCTGTCGTTGTGACTGACTCAAAAGGTTGCACCGCTAATGGTGGTCCATATAATGTCTCTTCCTTTGGGACGCCCAACCCAACTGTAGTGGTGGATAGTGTGGATTGTAGTGGGCAAAGTACTGGTTCTATTACGATTTCTTCTATCGCAAGTGGTACGCCTGATTATACAGTGACAGGAATCGGCGGCTCGCAGACTACTGATGGCACGACACCTGTTGTTTATTCTGCTTTGGCGGCAGGAAGTTATACGCTTACGATAACTGATGCGAATCAAGAAGATACAACGTTTACGGTGCAAGTATTTGAGCCAGCGGCTTTGGCTATTAGTAATGTTTCGATAACACCTAGTTCAGGAACGAATGGAGTTATATCATATGATGTGACAGGTGGAACGCCTAGTTATAATTATGATTGGAATGTAAATAGCTATGATGGTATTGAAGATATATTTGGGCTTGCCGTCGGGACTTATATTGTTACACTAACAGATGCGCATGGATGTACTGTTTCTCAGTCATTTACGGTTGATGCAGCGTCTTCATCCTTCTCTTGTTCTACGGAAGTATTGGATACAGATTGTCCTAATACGACGAATGGCTCTATTCAATTGACTACTTTTGGTGGAAACCCAACATTTACATATGAATGGAAAAAAGATGGGGTAGCAGGAATATATTCTACTGATAAAGATTTAATGAATCTTGGTGCAGGAATGTATCGGGTAACAGTGACAGATGCAAACAATAACGTGACTACATGTGACGCTTCAGTCGATCAAAAATCCTACCTGATTGGTTCTGCCAATATTCTTTCAGATTATAATGGTTTTCACGTAAGTGGCTTTGGTAATAGTGACGGAATAGCAATAGCTTCAGGAATGAATGGAGTTGCACCCTATCAGTATGCATGGTCCACAGGCACCATGGCGGGCACTGCGAATAATCTAGTTGGTGGTGTTAATACGGTTACCATTACAGACAATATTGGCTGTGCAGTAGAAGTTGATGTCGATTTAACTCAACCAAGTATATTGGCGTGTACAACGAATTCTACGGATACACCTTGTCCTGGGTCGTCTGATGGTACAGTGAATATCGAAGTGTCTGGCGGTGTTGAGAGTATGCAATATAGTTATCAATGGTCAGGGGCAAATGGCTATTCTTCTGCTGATGAAAACCTTACGGGCTTAGCAGCGGGAGTATATTTAGTTACGGTAACGGATGCGAACGGTAATACAAGTACTTGTAATGCAACAGTCGGTACTGCTTCTAATATGACCTTGTCTATTGATGTAATATCTAATTATAACGGGTTTGACGTAAGCTCTGCAACAGCCAAGGATGGCAAGGCAAAAGCGGTTGTAACTGGCGGAGCAAGCCCGTATCAATATATTTGGGGTAATGGTGATACTAATGAGCAGGCAGACACCTTAGGGGCTGGTACTGTTGGTGTGACGGTTACAGATGTGTTGGGCTGTACAATTGAAGCGACGGTTACATTGACTGCTCCAGGTTTGTTCTCCTGTGAAGTCGCTATAGAAAATACGGTTTGTCCAGGTAGCGCTGATGGTACCGCTACAGTTGTTTTGACAGGGGGCGTGACACCTTTTGCTTCTTATTTTTGGACTGGGCCAGGAAACCCTCCTGCGGATTCTATGTTAACTGGATTGCAACAAGGTACTTATAATGTGACTGTAACGGATGCGAATGGGACACAAACGTCTTGTAGTGGCACTGTGGTGCAACTATCCAATCTCTCTTCGACTGTTCAGATTATTTCGGTAGAGACAGCATCTGGTGCCAGTGATGGAGTCGCAGAAGTATTCGCTATAGGCGGGTCAACACCATATATCTATGCATGGAGTAATGGAGAGACTACGGCCAAGGCAGTTAGCTTGCCAGGTGGCACGAATACAGTTACCGTTACAGATGCGCTAGGTTGTGAGAGTATTATAAGCTTTGTGTTGCCTACTGATGGTGTGGTTTCAGCTGTATTAGATAGTACTTCGACAACTTGTTATGGTACTTGTGATGGTGCAGCAACAGTTAATGTTCTGAGCGGCAAGAATCCATTCACTTATTTGTGGAGTAATAATGCAACGACCAATACGGTTAGTGGCTTATGTGCAGGTATTGTTTTTGTTACGGTTACGGATGCGGATGGAAAATCAGCAGTAGTTAGTACGGAAATAACACAGCCTGATTCTTTGTCTATTGAATTTACAATTACACAGCCTACTTCTTATACGGCATCAGATGGCTCTATACTTGCTACTGTGTCAGGCGGAGTGGTCGCATCAGATTACAAATATACATGGAATTCGGGTAGTCCAGCGGTATCGACGGCACTGTTGAGTAATGTAAAAGTTGATAAGTATATCTTGGTTGTTTCTGATGATAATAATTGTACAATTATGAAACAGGTTCAGTTAGATGCTCCACCTTCTGATGATTGTTTTGCTGCATCAAAAATTATGACACCAAGTGTTTTGGACGGGAGTAATGATTTATTTAAGATTACTTGTTTGAACTCAACCACTAGGAATGATTTGACTATATTTTCAAGATGGGGGCAAGATGTATATCACCAAGCAGATTATGATGGTACATGGACTGGGATAGATGATCATGGTGATGATTTGCCGGAAGGCGCCTATTTTTGGATATTAACATATACCCAAAATGGTAAGGAACAGACCAAAAAGGGGCATTTGACAATAATACGATAACAACAGATGAAGGGTCTTGAATGGCAAGATTTGAGACCCTCATCTATTTCATTCCTGAAAACTAAAAAAAAAACGATGAAACAGTTTTTTACTTTATTAATACTATTATTCTCTGCGGCTTTAGTTAAAGCCCAAGAGAGTTCAACCTTTTCACATTACTATGTTTACCCTATTCTTGTGAACCCAGGTTATACGGGTATGGGAGAGCATCAGTTATTGCTTAATTTTAAAAATAGTTGGACGGGTTTTCCTGGTGCACCAAAGGATTATGCGGTTAGCTATAACGGTCCACTTACAAGTCGTTCTGGTCTAGGGCTGCAACTTTTTTCGGAACAAGTAGCTTCTATAAAAATAAATAAGGCTCAATTAAATTATGCCTATCATTTTGATGCGAATAGTTTTAAAATTGGTGCGGGGATGTCTGGAGAGTTCCAAAGTCAAAAAATATTAGGCGTAAGTTCTGACCCATTGACGGTTCAGAATGATGAAGTATTACAGGATGCGCAAGATGGCTTGAAGCTTTTTGATGTCTCTTTTGGGGTTTTTGCCCAGAGTAAGGATGGATTGTATTTTGGCGTGACCTTGCCTAATATGATACGTACTCGGTTGGATCAAAATATTATTGCAAATAAAGATGCCACGGATCCTTTTCAAAATTATACGCTTAATCTAGGCTTTAAGCACAGAATGCCTGACTACGGTATTGTTTTAGAGCCTTCGATGATGATACGAAGCTATAGAACTATACCCACGCAGATTGACATGAATCTTTTGGCTTCCATCCTAGAAGAGAAGGTTTTTGGTGGAATCTCGTATAGAGCGGGACGAACTGGTCGTGGCGGCCTATTAGCAGGTTTGAGATATGGATATGGCACGTTGATGTACTCTTTTAACTATTCTTTCCAGAAATTACAAGATTATTCTGGTGGAGGGCATGAGCTAAGTCTAAAATTTAACCTGAATAATGCACTAGGTAAAGAAGAAGTGCCTAAAGAGTAAAGTTTTTTGCTGCTTGCGCAAAAAAGCAGTGGATCTGGCTAGGTTTGGTTTCCTTGGGACTAAAATACCTTGAATTGGAGTGGAGATAAGCAAAGAGATTTACAAGATTTGATGCAGAATGACTTGCCAATCAATTTGTTCTGTGGATGGAGTAAGATTAGGTGCAAAAAGGGCATTTTTTTTTGCCAATGGTTCGGTAAAAAACAATACTCCGACGTAGCCTGCCACGCCGCCAACGTCTTCCTTGATTAAGGCAAAATTTGAAGGTATTTGAATAAAAAGAAATCCCTGCCAAAAGTCTTCAAATTTCACCTTACTCAGCGTCAG
>CAMZKG010000147.1 GCA_947311105.1 uncultured Saprospiraceae bacterium | reverse complement strand
GGCAATTGAACGCCGAAGGCAAATGAACGCCGAAGGCAAATTGAACGCCGAAGGCAAATTGAACGTCCGCAGGACAAATTGAACGCCGCAGGCAAGTTGAATACCGAAGGCAAATGAACGCCGAAGGCAAATTGAACGTCCGCAGGACAAATTGAACGCCGAAGGCAAATTGAACGTCCGCAGGACAAATTGAACGCCGAAGGCATGAATTTATTCAAAGCACAATATCCGCCGAGTAGTACTCAAGCAAGACATTCAGGGATAGATTATTGGATTTTTGGGTAAATCTTTTTTGGTAGATGGCAGAAACAGCGATAGGGTCAGATAGCAATTGGGCAGGTAAAGTAACGGTGTAGGGTAATTGGGCATTGCCCACTAATTTTTGGGTATAGTCTTTTCCATCGCTGTCAAAGAAGACTAGGACAATTTGATCTTGCTCAGATAGTGGAGTTTTGGTGTCGATGGTGACTTGATTGCCTTCTTTCCTTGCGGAAAAAGATTTTAAAATGGGAGTTTGGGTGATAAAATCTAATTGGTCTTTAATTTTTAGCTCAATATTGACGGGAAATTGATCCTTCGTCTTAATCATGTATTTAGGGGGGATTTTGCCATAGGCCTTTTTTTCTTCCATCGCACCACCATTATAAAAAACTCCTTCACTAAAACGAACAGGCTGTGGCTTTCCCGTAGCATCTTGCTTTGTGGGGGCAAATTCAACGGTGACTTCTTGTACATCAGCAACATATCGAAAGTATAATGCGGCTTGATAAATCTCTTTTTCTTTCTTTTGGACTACTTTTGTTGATTCTTGGCAACCGATAAGGGCTAAAGCGAAAAGTAAAAAGAATGGATATTTCATGTGATTTTATTTTGTGGCTGTTGATTTTTTCCCGCAAGGGATGCCGAAACCCAAAAATCTGAGTAATTTTGTGTAAAAATAAGGTAAAATGCCGAAAAAGGAAACAGAACGACGTGTTTACATAACGGATGATGTACACCCTTTGTTGATAGAAGGGTTAAAGGAATTGGGGTATCGTATAGATTATGCCCCCAAAGTCCCTTTATCCACTGTGCGCAAAAAAATTAAGGATTATGACGGTATCATCATCAATAGTAAAGTGTTGATGGATAGCGCCATGTTGGATAGGGCGATTAAATTGAAATTTATCGGAAGATTAGGCTCAGGATTAGAAATTATTGACTTGGCTTACGCAAAAAAGAAGGGAATAAAAGTATTTCGGGCTCCTGCGGGAAATAGTAATGCCGTCGGAGAACATGCGCTGGGGATGCTGTTAGTACTAGCTAACAACTTGATAAAGAGTAACTTAGAAGTAAAGTCGATGATTTGGGACAGAGAAGGTAATCGGGGCTTTGAGCTAAAAGGAAAAACGATAGGAATCATTGGGTTTGGGCATACGGGCAGTCAATTTGCTCGCAAACTGAAAGGATTTCAAGCAAAAATATTGATATATGATAAATATAGGCAGCGTTTGCCAGATGAGTTTCGTTTTGTCGTCAGAGTGAAAAATTTGGATACTTTATTGTCCAAGGCTGATGTGATTAGCTTTCACTTACCTTTGACGGATGAGACGATTGGTTTCTTTGATGAAAAGAAGCTGGAGACATGTAAAGACGGTGTCATTTTGGTGAATACATCACGGGGTGCTGTGATACCTACAACCGTCCTGCTAAAGGGACTAGAAACGAAGAAAATTGGTGGAGCTTGCTTGGATGTATTCGAGAATGAAAAGCCCAAGACCTATTCGGAGAAGGAGTTGAAGACGTATAAAAAGCTTTTTTCGATGCCTAATGTGATTGTGTCTCCCCACGTGGCAGGCTGGACGTTTGAATCAAAAAAAAAGCTATCTGAAATACTACTCCGTCAGATAAGAAAGATACCAATAGGAAGGTAAAAGTTGCTTAAATAGTCTGTGAGAAGGCATTTTTAACATTTTTTTAACGATTTTTTCGAGTTTGTTTGAATATTGTGGGACAATTAAGTAACATTGTGCCTTCAATTGTTGAAGAAATAATTTGTAATCAATAAAAATTGGACGATATGACAAGATCGATACTCCTTTTATTTATGTTTTTCGCTGTTAGTTTTTCTATTGCAGCGCAGGCAACATTGCGTGGGACAGTGATTGACGGCAACGGGGAGCCGCTCGCCTTTGCTAGTATTAGTTATGAAGTAGGTGGTGCTGTCGCTGGTGGAGAAACCACAGATTTAGATGGTAAATTTTCCATTCCATTAGATCCAGGTACTTATAAAGTTACTTTCTCGTCGTTGGGTTATGAAACGATAGCGGTTGAAGGGGTTGTTGTAAAGTCTGGTGGTACTACTAAATTGGATATGACCTTACAAGAAGAAGGGATTACAATTGGAGAAGTTACCGTTACGACGAAACGATACGAAGCACCATTGATTAAGGAAAAAGATGGTCAGACCTTTACATCGGAGTCTATCAAAAACCTTCCGGCAAAAAGCTTGACGGGTATTATTGGTACGGTGCCAGGTGTAAATACATTAGACAATGGTAGTAGTGGGATTAATGTAAAGGGGGCACGTTCGAACTCGACGGTGTTTTACTTAGATGATGTGCGTATCCGTGGTCCATTACCACCTGCTACAGAAATAGAGCAGTTAGAAATAATGACTGGTGGTATCGAAGCCAAATATGGTGATACTGGTGGTGGTATTATCTCTGTTATTTCTAAGGGGCCTTCACGGAAGTTTTCTGGAAATGTAGAATTAGAGACTTCGGAGTTTTTGGATCCTTATGGGTACAATTTGGGTTATTTGAACCTTTCTGGACCGATTATTAAGAAAAAGACACAAGGCGGTGGAAAAAAGACCATTCTTGGGTTCAGGGTTTCTGGTCAGTACCGGTATAGAAAAGATGACCGACCTTCTATTGTACCTATTTATGTAGCAAGTGATGAAGCCAAGAGAGAATCTGAAGCTAATCCAGTCTTCTATAGAAACCAGTCACAATTTGCGACAGCGGAAGAATATACTTCGATTGGTAAGGAGGGAGAGTCCGGAGTAGATATTTGGAAATTAAAGTATCGTCCAGATGAAGAAGAAAGGACAATTGCATTAACGTCAAAATTAGATGCACGTGTAACAGATAATTTTCAAATGACTTTGACAGGGACTTATAATGATTCGAAAGATAAGTTTACGCCTTCTGGGTGGAGATTTATGAATTCACAGAATAATCCTACGTTTAATGACTCAAGAGTTCGGGGTATTTTTAGAATAAGACATCGATTGGGTAATTGGGGTGCATCATCAGCGGATGAAGAGCCTGGATTGTTCCAACATATGGCTTATACGATCTTAGCATCTTTCGAGCAAAGAAAAACAAGTACACAAGACGCAAGATTTGGAGATAATTTGTTTCAGTATGGACATGCTGGCAGAATTGATTATTCTTATAATCCAACATTTGGATTTTCAGATGTGGAGCTTCCAGGGTCAGCGGAGGTTCCGAATACGCCATTTTGGGCTTTTAATAATGGTTATGCAGAAACCTTCCAAAGTTATAAACCAAGTACATTTAATCCTGGTCTGTCTGCGTATAACGTGGTTCCATTGTCTGATGTGATTACTAGTGCAACTCAATTATCTAGATTGAATGGTGTTGCTACAAATACCACTGATGATATATGGGGGCAGTTAACTAGGCGTTCTTCGCCATTGTACAAAAATGCGAATCAAGTGTATAATAACTACAGTTATGGTAGTCAGAATCTGTATGCTGTACAAGCTAATTTGTCTTTTGATTTGCAGCCAAAGAAGGGTGGGGTACACTCTATTAACTTAGGAGTTCAATATGAGCAGCGTTCTGATAAAAACTATTCAATTAGTCCACAAGACTTGTGGAATATCGCTGGGAATGCCGCCAATAATGCCTTACAGGCCGTGGATACCAATAATATTATTGGTACAATGATACGAACTGTTAATGGTGTTCCACTAGAGTTTGCGCAATATGCACCACTATTGGATAATGGCTATAAAGATAATAAACTGTTTTTTAAGGCAATTAGAGACAAGTTTAATGTTCCTCTTACTGATTATTATAATATATATGGTATCTCTCCTGATGAATTGTCTTTAGATATGTTTGCGGGCGCAGAGATTATTGGTAATCATGAGCAAGGAGCTCGAACCTTAGACTATTACGGATATGATTTTTTAGGGAATGAAGTAGATAAAGCAACGTCTTTTAAGGATTTCTTTACATCCAAAGATGCGAATGGTAATAGGAATTATCCTGTTGCGCCAGCACAACCTATCTATATGGGGGGCTACATCCAAGATAAATTCATTTTTGATGATATGATTTTTAAGGTGGGGCTAAGAGTGGATCGATATGATGCCAATACGCAGGTACTAAAGGATAAGTATTCACTATACGAAATTAAAACGGCAAAGGCCTTTCATGACGGAGGGGTACCTAAGCCAGCGAATATTGGTGATGATTACAAGGTATATATTAATAGTGCTACTAGCTCATCGGTTAAAGCATATAGAGATGGAGAGCAGTGGTATTATGCATCAGGAGCAGAAGCGGCAGACGGTAGTTTGATTTTTGGAGGAGAAGTAGTGAATCCCGCCTATGTTGATGGAGTTAAGCCTATTAATATCTATGAAGAAGACTTTGATCCGGATCGTTCTTTTAAAGACTTCGTCCCACAATGGGATGTCTCACCAAGATTGTCCTTTTCTTTTCCGATATCTGATAAAGCCAACTTTTTTGCGCACTATGATATTTTGTCGCAAAGACCGACATCAAATACCTACATGACACCATTGGATTATTACAATTTCTTTAATGATGGAGGGACGAGAAATAATCCTGATTTGAAGACGCAAAAGGCTATTGATTATGCGGTTGGTTTTCAACAGAAGGTATCCAAAACATCTTCGGTTAAGTTAACAGCATTTTACCAAGAAATGAGAAATTTAATTCAACGTCGTACTATTTTGTATGTACCTATTGCAGGTAGATACACTACATACGATAATATTGATTTCTCTACCACAAAAGGATTTACTTTTGAGTATGATTTGAGAAGAACAGGAAACGCATCTTTGTATTTGACTTATTCGTTGCAATTTGTTAATGGAACAGGCTCGGATGCTAACTCATCTCGGGGGCTTTCTACACGTGGTGTCATACGAACAACTTCACCATTGAACTTTGACCAACGCCATACGCTTCAAGCAAGCTTGGATTATCGTTATAAGAAGGAGGAAGGACCAAGATTATTTGGTAAGTATATCCTTGAGAATGCAGGAGCCAATTTATTGGTCAGCACGTATTCTGGAAGACCTTATACCGCCAAGCAAATACCTACCCTTTATGGTGGCTCTGTTACGGAAGGCGCATTGAACGGCGCAAGAAAACCATGGTCCTACTCTGTAGGCTTACGTGTCGATAAGGATTTTAACTTGACCAAAGAAGGTGCGAAGCACCCACTATTCTTGAATATTTACTTTAGAGCAGAGAACTTGCTGAATACAGCGAATATAATCAGTGTGTATCCAGCAACGGGTTCTGCTTATGATGATGGTTTCTTAACGACTGATCTCGGTAAAGGTGGCTTAGAGACTATTCGGAGTTCAGGGCAAAATGTTGACTCCTACTTGAATTTTTACAAATGGGGACTAGAAACTCCAGACAACTTTGTACTCCCTAGAAGATTATACATGGGGGTTATCTTTGACTTTTAATTAATTTTGAACTTTTAGTTCTACAACACTTTTGAAAAAAACAGCCATATGAAGAAGATTTTATTTTTCATTATCTTAATGGGGGCATTACAGATAGGGTTTGCAAAAGAACCACCATCGAAGCCACGGCCTTCGTCGGGTTCTACATCCGTTAACTTTAGGGCGGATTGCCAGCCAGGTAACTCTTCGGTTGATTTGAATGTCAACAATGTTCGTGCGCGACTTTTATCTCGTGGGGATTTTTGGTGGGATTATAATGACGCTAAGTACATAGTCCCCAATGTAAAGGCCGGTTCGGGGCAAGATGAAGTATCTTCTATCTATTCAGGGGCGGTCTGGATGGGCGGATTTGATGCTTCAGGTAATTTGAAAATTGCCGCATCAGATTATGCTAATAATGGCGATACAGATTATTATCCTGGTCCATTAGATCCTACTACTGGTGAAACAGATGCGCCGATATGTGCACAATGGGATAGGCACTTTGAAGTCAGTGGGGCTAATATTACTCAGTTTGTCGCTAAGTGGAAAAAAGCGAACGAAATGGGTATTACTTTAGATCCTTCAGAAATTCCAGAAGATTTGAAGTATTATCCAGCTAGAGGGAATCCATACTTTGCGTCGCAATTAAATGGATTTATTCTACCTGACCAAGATTTAGGAAGTTTTCATGATGAAAATGAAGATGAAGTTTATGACCCATTAGACGGAGATTATCCAGTAATATCGATTCGTGGGTGTCCAGATGAGAACTATGCGGATCAGATGTTCTTTCAGATATATAATGATAACGGCGGGCCTCACAAGACTTCTAAGGGTAACCCAATACGTATGGAAGTACAAGTCCAAGCCTTTGCATTTGCGACTAGTGATGAGCTGAATGACATGACTTTTATGCGGTACAAGTTGATTAATAGAGCACAGGACACGATTTCGGATTGTTATTTTGCTATGTGGGTGGATGCTGATTTAGGGTGTTCTAATGATGACTATGTTGGTTGTGATACCACTCGTTCTTTGGCTTATTATTATAATGCTGACGATATAGATGGCGAGCCAAATTGCTCTTGCGAACAAGGAGCTCCTACCTATTGTACAAGAATACCTTTATTAGGAATTGATTACTTTAGGGGGCCATTGGATGAAAATGGAGATGAATTAGGGATGTCTTCTTTTACCTACATGAATAGAGCCGGTACGACTCCAGCACCACCTTCAGGAACTACAGACCCAAATAGTGCTACACAGTATTATAATTATTTAACAGGGTTATGGGGTGATGGGTCTCCTTTTTATGAGGGTAATGATGGGTATCAAGATCCACAATTTCCAATTGTGAAATATGCGTTTCCAAGCGCACCAGATGACCCTAATGGCTGGTCAATGGCAAAAGAAGGACTTATCCCAGGTGACCGTCGGACGGTTCAGGCATCAGGACCTTTTACATTACAACCAGGAAAGACTAACGAGTTAATTATTGGTTTGCCTTGGGTGCCTAATGTCGATCACCCTGCCCCAGATATTTCTAGATTATTAGCTGCGGATGATAAAGCACAGAATTTATTTGATGCTTGTTTTAAAATCACCGATGGGCCTGATGCTCCTGATATGGACATCGTTGAGTTAGATCGTGAGATAATTCTTACGTTAAACAACAATGATTTACTTTCCAATAATGCTAAAGAGGCATATAAGGAAGAAGATTTGGCACATGCTGATGAATTCTATTTTTTCGAAGGGTATTTAATATACCAAACTGTAAATGAAAATGTAAGTCTAGCAGAATTAAACAATCCTGATTTGGCAAGAATTGTCGCTCAAACAGATGTGAAGAACGGAGTGTCGAAAATATATAATTGGGAGGCTTATGCAAAAAATCCAGACCCTTTAAATCCTATTCAATTATATAGACCAGTTGAAAAGGTGGTAGGGAATGACGAAGGTGTAAAGCATTCATTTTCGATAACTAGAGATGAGTTTGGTTCTGGAGAAGCTCCATTGATTAATCATAGAAAGTATTACTATGTGGCTATTGCGTATGCATATAATAACTTTGAGCAATTTGATCCATTAAATCCTTCTGTCGGGCAAGCGAATGCTTATTTGGCAGGACGGAAGACGGCTTATGGAACCAAAATCCAACCTATTACGGCGATACCGAGACCATCAACTTATACTTTGTTAAACACAGGATATGGAGATGGACCTTTGGTGACAAGAATTTCTGGAAGTGGGACTGGAGGCAATTTCTTGAAAATTTCGCAAGAAGCTAGAGAAGCAGCTATTAATAACCCTTCTGGCGGAGAAGTAACGTACCTACCTGGTCATGCTCCGTTTATCGTAAAAGTGGTTAATCCTTTGAAGGTGGAAGATGGAAAATACCGCGTTACTATTTCTGATGGTACGTCTGGTTCCGCTCCACACTCTATTAAGGGGGCAACGCTACACTGGATACTTGAAAAATTGGATGATTCAGGTAATGTAATCAATACGGTTACTTCTGATAGAGACTTGAGCTACTTTACTGAAGAAGTTTTGTCGGAGTATGGAATAAGTATTGAACTAGGTCAAGTGGAAGAGCCTGGTACTGACTTTACAGAAGATAGGGGGGCAACGGGACAAGAAGTGGTCTATGCTAATTTAGATAAACCTTTTTGGTTAACTACAGCAAAAGACAATAAAGGGGCTGTTGTGCCTATCGGGCAAGAAGGGACTGTTGAACTCTTTCCTAGAGTGATTGATTTTGTTCAAAATGAAAGTGCCTACCCACAAAAATCTTTTGTGGCAGCAGTTGACAAAGATGTTGCTTTTTACCCTTTTTACATGCTTAACACAGAAAGAAAAAGCCCTACAAGTCCATACTTTATTACCCCTGGATGGGTCAATAATAAGGTCGGGACGGTGAGAAAGCTTGACAGTATCTACCATTTAAATAATGTTGATATTGTATTTACTGCTGATAAATCCAAATGGAGCCGGTGTATAATTACAGAAGCTGCAACATCACAATATGGTTTAGCAAATGTAAGTGTCGCAGATTTGAAGCCAGTAGGAGAAGCGAAACAATTTTATTTGAGAAAGGCACCTTCCGTCGGAAAAGACGCAGGGTCAGATGGTTTGCCAATGCCTGATGGCGATGGTGAAGGGATGGGCTGGTTTCCTGGATATGCGGTAGATGTAGAAACAGGAAAGCGTTTGAATATCTTCTTTTCAGAAAATTCCACCTATCGTGAAGAAGATTCTCCCGAATTCTACCCTTCTGATACATCAATTGTGTATAAACAAATGTTTGGAGATGCAGGTTTGACAGGGGCGGACATGATGTTTAATCCTTCAGATGTCCAAATGATACAGATGGGTGGCGTTACTGGTGAGCCATTATTTGTTCCAAATGTTAATTCAATGTATTTAGGTGGACAGCACTTTGTGTATGTTACCTATGACGAATATGATGAGTGTGCCTATTTGAGAGCAGAATTGTCTAAGCCACAAGACTCTAAACGAATAAGACCTTTGAGCCATATTCAATGGGCTGGGCTTCCAATTACGGCTCTTGGTGAAAAGATGTTATCTTATCAAGATGGTTTGATTCCTAATGACGTAGTTGTTTCTTTAAGAGTTACAAACCCATATAATACGGTGGAGAGTTACCGTCCGATTACTCCAGGTAACGAAGAGATCGTATATGGAGATTTACCAACTTATGAGTTTGAGATGAAAGGGTTTAGGCCTGAAGATGTTACTGCGGCTGCTGATGTAGAAACTGCATTGGATGAAGTAAGCGTAGTGCCTAATCCGTACTATGGTTATTCTTACTACGAAAGGAGCCAATTCACCAATATTGTGAAAATCACTAACCTTCCAGCAAAGAGTACAGTAACGATCTACTCCTTGGATGGTAAGTTTATTCGTAAGTTTGAGCGTGATGAAGTACCATTTGTAGATTCTGACACAGGCTATTCTAGACAGATTGCGCCAGATGTAGAATGGGACTTGAAGAATGCTAGTGGCATACCTGTCGCAAGTGGCGTGTATCTGATACATGTAAAAGCTCCTGGTTTGGGAGAACGAATCATCAAATGGTTTGGAATGAATCGTCAATTTGATCCATCAGGATTATAGGTGGTGTAGTATTCTGGCTACAAATTTTGTAGCCAGAATACTTTTTTAATATTTTTGATAAAGCTGATTCAATAAATGTTGTATATTTGAGTCAGATTAAATAAAATACCGAAAGGGTATAAAACGAAGTGATTATGACCAGAAATTTACGCTTCTTAATTTTGTTATTATTTATTGTTCCTAGCTTATTGTTTGCAGGTAATCCTGATAGACAAGGGGAAGCGGGAGCTTATGAGCTAGTACTAAATCCTTGGGCTCGAAGTGCAGGATTACACTCGCTTAATATAGGATCTGTTAGTGGAGTAGAAGCCATGAGAATGAATCCTGCGGGTATAGGTCGTATAGGAAGTACCGAAATTCTGCTAGCGCAGACACGGTACCTGATAGGTGCAGATATTAATCTAAACGCTATGGGCTTTGCCAAAAAAGTCGGCAAAAATGGTGCGTTTGGAGTGAGTATCATGGCTATTGATTTTGGGGACATTAAAGTAACTACCGATGCTCAGCCTGAAGGAACAGGTGTAACTTACTCACCTTCTTTCTTTAATCTAGGATTGGGTTACTCCCATTCTTTTGAAAAAGTAAATGTAGGTGTACTTTTCAGAGTTGTGAATGAATCTACTTCAGACATCAATTCTTCTGGATTTGCATTGGATGCTGGCGTGCAATATGTCACGGGTGACCGCGATAATATCAAATTTGGTATCGCCATCAGAAATATTGGTACACCAATGAAGTTTAAAGGCCCAGGCTTAGCAACAAGTACAGAGAACCCTGATAAAGGTGGGTATAACTTAACGTATTCTGTGCGTGGAGCTACTTATGAGCTACCTTCTTTGTTGAATATTGGTCTCTCTATAAAGAGTTATTTAACGGATAAACATACACTAACCTTCGATGGTGGATTTACCGCTAATTCATTTGCGCAAGATCAAGTAGGCTTAGGTGTAGAGTATGCCTTTAATAACAAGTTTATGCTTCGTGGCGCTTACAAGCTAGAAGTATCTGCCGCTTCCGAAACAAGAATTGAAGCTTCTGTTGACAACGGACCAAGTTTTGGGGCTTCTTTGGATATTCCATTAAAAAAGAAGGACTTATCTGATATTCTCGGAGATGATACGGATACAGAAGTTAAAGTAGAAAAGAAAAATCCACCTAGATTTGGGGTAGATTATGCCTATAAACTAACGAATCCTTTTGGTGGAATTCATACTTTAGGTATCCGCTTAAACTTCTAATTGGCTTGAACTTATGGCAAAGATACCTTATCTTTGCAGTAAGAAATAATCATTTTCGAAAACAGGAACGTTTCTTCTGATGAAGAAACGTTCCTGTTTTAATTATTCTAAATAGTGCGACTATGTCTGATATAAACTACATCACCAAAGAAGATTTTGACCGACTACAAGCAGAAATAAGAGAGTTGAAAACAAATGGACGCCGTGAAGCGGCAATGGCGATTGCGGAAGCTAGAGAGAAGGGGGACCTTTCGGAAAATGCAGAATATGATGCCGCAAAGGATGCTCAAGGTATGCTTGAATTAAAAATCAATGAGTTAGAATTAGCCATTGCTAAATCTAAGATTATTGATGTTTCTGATTTAGATTTGTCGAAAGTAACGGTGCTGTCGAAAGTGACTATCAAAAATGTCAAAAGTGGACAGATTATGAAAATGCATCTTGTAGCCGAATCTACATCTGACGCCAAAAATGGAAAAATATCCGTCTCTTCTCCAGTCGGAAAAGGTTTGCTAGGGCATGAAGTGGGGGGCGTGGCCAAAATCGAAACTCCAGGTGGAATTTTAGAGTTTGAAATCATGGATATTTCCATCTAACTATGCCTTCTATTTTTTCCAAAATAATTGCAGGTGAGATTCCTGCATTTAAAATTGCTGAAAACGACCATTATTTAGCGTTTCTAGATGTATTTCCGATAAAAAGGGGACATGTTTTGGTCATTCCCAAGCAAGAAGTTGATTATATTTTTGATTTAGAAGACGAGGTCTTGGCAGGACTGAATGTATTTGCCAAAAAAATAGCTATTGCCCTAAAAAAGGCTATTCCTTGCAAAAGAATCGGCGTAATTGTTTTGGGTTTGGAAGTGCCACATGCGCACATTCATCTGATTCCGTTGGAGTCTGAAAAGGACATCTTACTTTCTAATCCCAAAATGACCCTACCAAAAGAAGAAATGGCACAAATCGCGGCTGGGATTCGTGAATTTATCTGAACTCCATAGAGAATACTCCAAACCGCATCCTTTAGCCCGTCTTTGTAGGCGAAATTATTATTTGGAAGATGGGTAGGGATAGACCCAAACACTATTCTTTAGTGCGCTTAGTATTTTGCTTAGCAAAATCCTTCCATCCAGAATAACTCTTGCCGCCCCCCCGATTATTTCCTTTAAAATGATGGCAAACGGCGGCGCCTAGGGCATCTGTGGCATCTTCGGATTTTGTCGGAATGGCTCTTTTTAGGATGTGACTCAAGACTCCAGCAACTTGCACTTTGGATGCATTCCCATTTCCGGTAACGGATTGCTTAATAGATTTTGGAGAATACTCCGTGACATTGATGGCTTTATTGACTGCCGCAACGATGGCAACTCCTTGTGCTCGACCGAGCTTGAGCATGGATTGTACGTTTTTGCCAAAAAATGGGGCTTCAATGGCCATGTCGTCAGGCCCATATTGGGTAATGAGTTCCGCAACTTGATGGTATATTTTTTTGAGCTTGAGCGCCTGACTATAACCTGACGGGATATTCAATACACCAATAGTTATCAGCTTGATGTCGTCTCCTTTGGCGTCAATGATGGCATATCCCATGGCATTAGTCCCCGGGTCGATACCTAGTATTCTTTTGACTTGTTTTATTTCTTTTGTCCTTGTAGGCATAATTGCTTGGAGTCACCTATCTTTGATGATAGATATGAAAAAAATGAATAGCTTCCGCAAAATGACGAAAATTTTCCGTTCTAAAGCGGTAAAATGGTCTTTTTTTATATTTTTTCTTTGGTTGCTTTATCGTCAACTTCAATCGAAGGGAGAGTTGGACGAAATGATGGCCGAGTTTCGGGCGCATTTGGGGGCGTCGCCTATTTGGTTATTTGTTGTGGCTTTGTTACTCATGTGGGTCAATTATCACTTAGAATCCTTAAAGTGGATGACATTGACCAAGCCATTTCAGAGAATAAGTCTAAAAACAGCCCTTATGGCCATATACGCGGGAAATAGCTTAGGGCTCATTTCGCCTGCTAGATTGGGCGAATATGGCGGTCGGATGTTGGGTCTAAAGCCCGAAAATCGAGCTAAGTCAGTTTGGGCGTTGTCTTTTGGTGCTTTTTTGCAAAAGGTGGTTATTTATTGGTTAGGATTTTTTGCTTTGGTATATGGTTTTCAGCAAATGATGCTCGATTATGGCGCCAATTCCTATTTGTCAGTGGATTACTTTGTTCCTATTTTGGTGGCTGTTGGTTTGTTTTTTACGGGGGCTTTAGTATTTTATGATCCGATTATACGGACAATTTTGCGCAAGCAAAGCTGGCTAGGAAAGAAAATTTACCAAGGGTATTTTAAATATAGTAGATCAACTACGTGGGTGGGGCTGGGGGTTACACTTGGGAGATATTTGGTTTATTCGATACAATTGTACTTGCTCAATCGTTTTTTTGGCTTGCCTAATGACCCTGTTTTACAGTTTTCGATTATATTTATTACTTATTGGATTCAGTCCTTTTTTCCGCTGCCATCAGCGCTTGGGCTGTTAATAAAGAGTGAAATAGCCCTGTTTTTGTGGTCTTCTAGTGATGTAAATGAAATAAGCATCCTGTCTGGCACGTTTTTTTTGTGGATTGTCAATGGGGTCGTACCCGCTTTAATCGGGTTATTATTCCTTGATAAACTCCTTGACAACAAAACGTAACGATATGTTTAAATTATCGCTTTTTTCCATGGTATTTTTTCTGATGGCTTTTGCGCCAGCTTCAGTCAATCAAGTCCACCCGTCTTTCGACGAAAGTCAATTTAGCCAATGCGCCCCTATGGATCACCCGTTTGCTAACGGTGAAGAATTGACCTATAAATTGTCCTACAGTTTAGGCATCATGAATCTGAATGCGGGGGAAGTCACCTTTCGGTTAAAAGATAATGGCGAAACCTACAAGTTGACCGCAGTAGGAAAGACCTATAAAGGGTATGAGTGGTTTTTTAAGGTGCGAGATTACTATGAAACGGAAGTAGATAAACAGACTTTGCAGCCGATACATACCATTAGGAATATCAAAGAAGGAGACTATAATATGTACGAAGAGACTTCTTTCGAAAATGGTAGAGTCAAAGTTAGGCGGGGAGATGATGCGTCGAGCCTTGGTACTGCAGAGTATTTTGATGTAAAAAGCTGTGTGAGTGATGTATTGTCTTTGTTGTATGTGCTGCGAACAGCCAATGTCGATAATATCGCCAAAGGAACGGAACTGCCGATGAGCCTGTTTATTGACAAGGAAGAGTTTAGCCTAAAAATGACCTACAAAGGCAAAAATAAGAATAAAAAAATACCTGGACTTGGCCGTTTTAAAACGAAGGTCTTTGAGCCACAAGTGGTTAAAGGCACTGTCTTTAAAGGGAATAAAGGAATGAAAGTATGGGTGAGTGATGATGCCAACAAAATTCCAATGATGATTAAGTCGCCTGTCTCGGTTGGCAGCATTAAGGCCACTTTGAAAAGTTATAAAAATCTGCGGTACTAAAGCCGTCTAAATTATCACGAGCAAGTTGTGAGAAAGCTTAATAACTCGTAATTTGATGGTCATAAGTGAAAACTTATGACCATTTTTTAGTGTTTTGCCTAAAATGTAATAAAGTGAATAAGAACGTAATAATCATTCTGCTAGTTTTGCTTCTTGCGGGTTTGGTAGGCTGGCAATTAAGCGATTTTGCCGCAAGGCCACTCACTGATGTGACATCGACCACCGTCATCAACCAAATTAAAAAAGTGGCTAAGCTAGTGACGGTTGAAGGGAATATATCGGAAGTCTATACGCACAAGGACAAGGTGCCATTTATGGGATGGGGCCCTTATTCTGAAAAGAAGGCCATGATTAAAGTCGAAGCCAAAGTATTGGCTGGTTATGACTTGCAGAAAATGACTTATAAGATTGATGAAAAAACAAAGACCATCACCATCACATCGCTTCCAAACCCTGAAATCATGTCTATTGATGATGATTTGAGTTATTATGACATTTCGGAAGGCTATTGGAACAGTTTTTCGGAAGAAGACTACAATAAAATTAATCGAAAGATCAAAGAATATATACGCCAGGTCGCTCAAGAAGGTGAAGTCATGGATGCCGCCCAAAAACAAGGAATAGATTTGTTGGTGTCTATGCAAGAATTAGTATCCCTAAGTGGTTGGAAATTAGTGCTTCCGCAAAAAATAAAAGAGATAAATACAGGACAAAAGCCCAACTTAATTCAGTAAAATCGCCAATTTAGTGGCTTAAATTCTTTTTTTGGGTTAATCTCTCCCTAAAAGGACTTTTTTTAACACATTTTTCCCACATTTTAAGATTTTATTACGAACTTGGGGGCAAGAAACGGTGCATTTTTATGCACACAACCCCAAAATGTGGTTTGGCTAGGTTCAGACCACTTAGCCTACGGCTTTCTGTAGGCTTTTATTTTTAACTAGACATCGAAAACATGAACAGAGATATACTCGACGCAGATTTTTTTACGGAGAAAACTTTATTTGGCCATCCAATTGGCTTGTATGTACTGTTCTTTACAGAAATGTGGGAGCGGTTTTCTTATTATGGGATGCGTGCTATTTTGGTGCTGTATTTGGTTGCCCAAACTACAGGAGAAAATCCTGGGTTAGGTTGGACAAAAGGAGATGCTTTGGCATTGTATGGCTGGTACACCATGTTGGTCTATGTGATGGCCATCCCAGGTGGAATAATAGCAGATAAAATTTTAGGGCAGCGAAAAGCTGTTTTGTACGGCGGGATATTGTTAGTTATCGGTCATAGTGTGCTTGCTATAGAAGAAATGTGGGCTTTTTATACGGGTTTGGCATTTATTATCGCTGGCGTGGGCATGTTGAAGCCCAATATTTCTACGATGGTTGGCGGATTGTACAAAACCGGAGATATAAGAAGGGACAAAGGGTTTACTATATTTTATATAGGCATTAATGTCGGAGCTTTCTTGTCTAGCTTGATCGTGGGCACTGTGGGAGAGTTGTACGGTTGGCATTATGGGTTTGGCTTGGCAGGGATTGGTATGACACTAGGAGTGATACAGTATTGGGCTGGGCAGAAGTATTTGCGGCATGTGGGCAATTATCTCGGCGAATCAGAAAACGAAGAGACGAAGGCAGCGATGAAACGTCCATTGACAAAAATAGAAAAAGATCGTGTGCTAGTATTATTCCTTTCCTTTATAATGGTTATTGTCTTTTGGGGCGCATTTGAGCAGGCAGGCGGCCTAATGAATATTTATACAAAGGAAAAAACGAATCGGATGTTGATGGGCTATGAGATTCCTGCGACTTGGTTTCAATCTCTGAATGCCTTGTTTATCGTGTTTTTTGGTACCGCAGTTGCTGCCTATTGGGCTAATCGCAAACTAAACGGCAAGATTGCATCTTCGCTCTTTAAGATGACTGTTGGTTTGATTATTATGGGGACAGGGTTTTTCTTTATGACAGCAGCTACGGCACAATATAATTCTGTTGGGTCTTCGGGCATGATTTGGCTTGTAATGGCTTATTTATTTCATACTATTGGAGAATTGTGTTTGTCGCCTGTTGCCTTATCCTTTACGACCAAGCTAGCGCCGATGAAATACGCATCTATTATGATGGGGGTTTATTTTGCTATGACGGGACTAGGGAGTAAGTTGGCGGGATTGTTAGGAGAATGGTCAGAGAGCTTAGGAGAATATACTATCTTTACGGGGATTGCGGTGTTTAGTGTTACGCTGGGTATTTTGGTCTTATTTATTCGGAAACCCATTGAACGCTTGACCCATGGAGTGGAGGATGATGAGCATTAAACAACAGATGAGTTTGGATTAACTTCTTTTGACCCTTACGGGAAAAGACTAAATAAAACGAAATGGAAAACGAAAACAAAGAATTAGGTTTTGTCGCACTATTAAAATCATTCACCAAACCTTTTTGGTTAGCGAGTGTGATGGAATTATTTGAACGGTGGGCATGGTATGGATTATTTGCGGTGTTGGGTTTATATTTGACAGGCTCAACTGATGAAGGTGCACTGGGATTTACTCATGTCGAACGTGGAGAAATCATGTCTTATGTTACCGCAATCCTATATTTTTTGCCGATTATTACGGGAGCTATTTCTGATAAGATTGGTTACAAAAGCTCTTTGATTATAGCTTATGTGCTGTTAGGAGTAGGGTATTTCTTTATGGGGCAAGTGACTAGTTATTGGCCTGTATTTGCTATGTTTTTGGTGGTTGCTTTGGGAGCTGCAATGTTTAAGCCTGTGGCTTCGGCCATTGTGACCAAATCAACAGATAAACGAAATTCGTCCTTTGGATTTGGCGTCTTTTATATGATGGTAAATATAGGCGGCTTTTTTGGACCACTATTTTCATCGAAGCTTAGAGATACTTATGGTTGGAAGATTGTTTTTTTAATGGCAACGGTATCCATTACCATCAATTTGATTATAGTACTCTTCTTCTTCAAAGAACCCAATAGAGAAAAAATAAACGAGTCATTAGGCGAGACCATCAGCCGGTCGTTTAAAAATATTTTAGAAGCATTATCAGATATGAAGCTGACGATGTTGTTAGTTATCATGGTTGGCTTTTGGTTGATGTTTAATCAGTTGTTTTATACCTTACCTGTATTTATTGAAGAGTGGATAAATACCACACCAATTTATGATTTGTTTCATAAAATACTACCGCCAATTGCGGAGTTTTTGAAGAATAAGGAAGGAGCTATCAATCCCGAAATGGTCGTAAATTTAGATGCTTTCTTTATCATTGTGTTTCAGATGTTGATCTCCATGATAATTCTTAAATGGAAGCCCATTACAGCCATGATGTCTGGTATCCTAATTGCCATCATCGGGATAGCGCTTTCGTTTTACACCAACAACCCTTTGTATACCGTTTTGGGTATTTTGATTTTTGCCATCGGTGAAATGACATCTAATCCCAAATTTTCAGATTATATAGCAAAAATTTCTCCGAAAGGAAAAGAAGCATTGTATATGGGGACTTATTTTTTGCCAGTTGCCGTAGCTAATTTATTGACCAAATGGATAACGGGTGATTTGTATGAAAAATATTCTGATAAAGCAGCTATTGTTCGTAGAGAGTTGGCTACTAAAGGGATGAATTTGCCCGAGATTACGAAGGAGTATTCAAAAAATGACTTTTATGCGGAAGCAGCCCAAAAGCTGAATATGACTCAGGATCAAATGACTAGTTATTTGTGGGATACTTATCACCCAGGTAATATTTGGTATATTATTGCGGGAATAGGTGTGTTAACTATTGTTGGCTTGGTTATCTATAATAGCGTGGTCGCTAAATCAGCCAAAGCAGAATAATAAAACAAAATAGAGAGTACTCCTGAAGCTGCTTTGGGAGTACTTTTTTATGCTGCCATTGGTGTATTATGCCAGCTATATTACAAAAAATCTAAAACAACAAAAAAAAATGAGCGAATCTACAAAATCAATGTTTGACAGTAAGGTGATGGGGCATCCAGCCGGGCTGTTTGTACTGTTCTTTACAGAAATGTGGGAACGGTTTTCTTACTATGGTATGAGAGCTATTTTAGTACTCTTCTTAATGAGTGCGGTCGGTATTGGTGGTTGGGATTGGACTAGTAAGCAGGCTTTAGCTTTGTATGGTACCTACACGGCAATGGTTTATTTGACCCCGATTTTAGGAGGGTATCTAGCTGATAATTTTATTGGTTATCGAAAGGCGGTTATTTTTGGAGCGATTATTATGACGCTGGGGCATGCTTCGATGGCTATCGAATTTGCACATATATTTTTGTATATCGGCATAGGGCTATTGATTATCGGCAATGGCTTGTTTAAACCCAATATGACTTCCATTATCTCTCACATGTACAAAGATACTCCTGAAAAAAAGGATGGAGCCTATACCATTTTTTATATGGGTGTTAATGCAGGAGCCTTTTTGGGCATCTTGCTATGCGGCTATCTCGGCGAGAAAGTAGGGTGGAGTTATGGCTTTGGGATGGCTGGAATCTTCATGTTTATGGGGATGTTGCAGTTTTATTTTGCCCAAAAAATCTTTGGCGATATCGGATTGGCGCCAGCTAAATTAGAAGCAGGAGAAGTGCGGGAGCCAAAGTTGGAGTTTGCAGAAGACCGATTAAATCCTTTTACATCTTTCGATAAAGTCTTGATTGCTATCAGTGTGGTTATTGGGGTGAGTTGGATTATAAATGATCCTTTATCGGCGATAGCAGATAAGAATTTTTTGAAGATTGGTGGTACCGATTACGCTAACTATTATATTCTAATTGGGGTTTTTACATTTATGACGCTGATTTTTACAAGAATATTTAGGTATCCCAAGCAGACTCGAGATCGGATGTTGGCGATTGTATTATTTGCGGTATTTACCATTTGTTTTTGGGCAAGTTTTGAGCAAGCAGGTGGTTCGATGACTATTTTTGCCAAAAACTTTAGTAATCGGGTGATGTCTGGGCAGTGGGCAACGATATTCAATGTGTTTAATATCACCATTACTATTGTGCCGATTGCCATTATTTCTTACGTTTTATTTTTGTTGTTTAAGCAGACCTTCGGTAAGTATCCTTTGTCTAACATGATTTTGGGCTCGAGTTTTTTAATTATTTGGGGCATTGTGTTTTGGATGATTAATAGAGACTTAGGCTCGACTTCTTATGAAGTCAATTATACCGCTTATGAGCAAATAGAAATAGAAAGCCCTAAAAAAGGGGAGAAGCCTACTTATATTCTTGTTACCGACACCACAGAAGTGGCTAAAGATGCAGAGATAAAAACTACAGAGATTACAGAATCTACAGTAATTCCAATAGGCGCGAAAATATTTACGAAGACAGAGAGTATTATTGAGCCTATCGAGTTAGCGGTGGGCGCAGACTTGAATTTGCTTAAAGTAAAGAAGAAATTTATTTATTTGAATGCGGAGAAAACGGCTAAGGTAATCGCCCTTTCGGAAAAATCACCCATTATAAAAGCAAAAGTAAGTAGAATTAGAGACAATGAAGTGGAGATTCCGGCATCATGGTTTTCTATCCTTAACTCCTTGTTTATCATCATGTTTGCACCACTATTTTCTAAGTGGTGGGAAAGCAAGTACAATCCAAGTGCTGCGGTAAAATATGGCTTAGGCTTAATTTTGCTAGGTGTAGGATTTGGGGCATTGGCGTTTGGATCGTTGTCTATTCCGCAAGGGGCAGAGATTGCTTCAGTAAGTATCATGTGGCTGGTGATAGCCTATTTGTTTCATACTTTGGGAGAGCTGTGTCTTTCTCCAGTTGCTTTGTCATACATTAGTAAATTGGTGCCAGGTCGGATGATTGCCTTGATGTTTGGGGTTTGGTATATTGCCGTAGCAATAGGTAATAAAACCGCAGGAAAAATGGGGGGAGCCATCGAAGAGATTACTGCTGAATACTCGATGACTACTTTCTTCTTGATATTCACCGTCATTCCCGCAGGCTTGGGATTGATTGCCATATTACTGAGTCCAGTGATTAAGAAATTGATGCATGGAGTGGAGTAGTAGTCTATGAGCTAAAAAGGGCGCATCTTGTATTGCAAGATGCGCCCTTTTTTTTGATGCCATTTGAATTAATGCTTATTTTTTTCCTTTTAGATTTTCTTTATAATTCGTTGGGTATAAAGTAATTTGTGTGTGTTTAATTGAGTTTCTTTTTTTCTTATGCTAGAATTATACTATATTTGCTAAAAAAGTATTAACCCCTATGAAATATTCAACAATCTTTATCCTTTTACTTTTTATTTCGAGTTGTTCGCTTGCGCAAAAAAGTAAGCACATTCCGCCGATTTCCGAAAGGTCAACCAATATTTCTTCTCCTACATTTGCGGAAGTAATTGGCGTCAATGGTGGACTATTCCTTTCTGGAAACGAAGAAACTTTGCGCAAAGCATCCATATTCCAAAATAATCGAATTTTTTACTTAATGGGGCACGACATGAAGGGGCGTATGCCAAAAGATTTTGTCCCCAAGCCGTGTATGGCTGTTTGTCCCAATATCAATTGCGATTGGGAAAATACCAATGCTGCCTGGAAATTTAGACTCTGTGACTGGTCGATTTTATTTAAAACGAATACCATCGCTCTAGAAGTTTTTGAAGGCACAGGGCGTGATTACCCCAATCGGTTTTACCGTAAGGAAGAGCTAGGCGATCCCTATAAAACAGGATTTGCCTATGGTCAAACTATCGGGATGTCCTTGGAAGGATTGATTACGACCGTTGAAGTAGGCAACGAACCCCATGGTACACCGGGCATAAAGACTTTCAATGCTTGGAGCAAAGGTCTAGCAGAAGGCGTCCGCTCTAAATCCAAGACCATGAAAATATGCTCTGCCGATATTCAAAATTCGGGGCCTGATAGGTTTGGTAAAACCCTATTGAACAATCAAGTGAAAGACATAGACACGTCTTTATTTGACATATTGCAGGTACACGCCTATGGCATCAATGATACATTCAAGGTGACGTTGCCGCCAGAAGATTTGCGAAACGAGCTTTCGGATATGTATCCTTATCGGGATAAAACGCTTTGGTTAGGCGAAGTCGGATGGGATTCGCAGTTGTTAGGCGAAGAGACACAGGCGGCTTATTTGCTTAGAATCATTGTATTGGCCATGCGCCATGATTTTGACAAGGTATTTGTGTATAATATCATTGGGCGCAGTTGGGTTTTGTCCCCATCAATTCAGCTAAATTTTCTGTAAATTAGCTTGCATAATGTTCCATCTTCCAGAAAGAGCAATTGCTCGCATTAGAATTAATTTT
>CAMZKG010000146.1 GCA_947311105.1 uncultured Saprospiraceae bacterium | reverse complement strand
TACGCAACTCAGCCAAAAACATTAACTTGCATTAAATAGAAGAAAGCCAATGTTTATAGGGCTTTTTGCTACTTTTTTGCCAAAATAATGACCGAACCATTGTAAATAAAAAGGCGTATTGACTTTTTGGTGGACTCACCAATTGCTCAATAGAACGAAAAATGGTGGTAGGTTGCTGATTTGTAGATATATGATTGAAATAAATATTTGATAAACAGTTAATTTTTGACTTACTTTGTGTTAGATTTGAGTATTTGTCTGAGTTTGTCGAATTCAGTGCTTATGCTCTACTTAAAAATTTATGAACAATTCTAACCGAAGATGAGAGCAGGACGTTTTTTTATATTTCTTATGATATTTGTTTTTTACTCTAGCACAGTAGATGCACAGTTTAGTATAAAGATGGGCTATGATGTCGGCTTCGTGAAAGAAGAACCACATGGTATTTTCCGACAAACTCGTTTGGCAAAGCCTTGGCTTAACCTGGAAGAGAAGAAGTTGAATAATATACAAGGAGTCGTGATAGGCGCACGGTATGAGCTGGATAATTTTGCTACGGAATTTGATTTTAATTATGGTTTTTGGACGGTTAAAGGCAGCGGGATTAATCCTACTTTGGATAGGAACGAGACGCTAAAGTATTCTGTGACTAATGGTGCGTTGGGGTTTGGTGTTGAGGGGTTGTTTGGTAAAATGGGGCTTGGGACTTCGATTCATTATCACTATTTTTCCCAAAAGAGTAAGAATAGTAACTCCGGGTCTTTTATCGATAAGAGCAATTATTTGAGCGAACGGCTGTTTTTAGGGCTATACTTGGAAGGGAGTAAGCATACTGTGTTGGCTTTGAGACCCTATATGGATATCCCTTTCGGAAATGTTAACTTCTTTTTTACGGAGAAAAAATTGAATAATAGAACAGGGTTTACTAAAGAAGATTTTGATTATAAGCCTTCTGTTTTTGGGATTCAGTTGCTGTTTTTTAATGGGGGGTAGGTTGTCGCTTCGCTCCGTTCAAATGTCGCTTCGCTCCGTTCAAATTGCCTTCGGCGTTCAAATGTCGCTTCGCTCCGTTCAATTGCCTTTGGCGTTCAAATGTCGCTTCGCTCCGTTTTTGAGAAAAATAGCTTGAATTGGAGAAAAACAATTATCTTTACAGGGCGTTTTAATAAAAAATTACCATGCCAAAGATAGTTACTTTTGTTTTTTTGGTTTTATTTCCTTTCTTTTTATCAGCCCAAATGGTCGTTGGGACAGATACTTTATATGGCAATGAATGGATTGACTTTAATCAGGCTTATTATAAAATACAGGTAGCACAGGATGGAGCTTATCGCTTGAGTGTCAATGATTTATCTGCTGCAGGTGTTCCTGTCGGGAGTATTTCTGGGAGCGAATATAAAATATATCATTTGGGAGAAGAAATACCCATTTATGTTAGTTCCAACGGTAGTCTAGGTAGTAATGATTATATCTCATTCTTTGGAGAGAAAAATCGTACGGAATTGGAAGAATTTTTATTTCCTAATCCGTCTACAATGTTGCACCCTAATTTTAGCTTGTTTACGGACACTTCTGCTTATTTTTTGACTTGGAAGACGGGAGGGGCAGGGCTCCGTTATCAAGCAATTCAAAATGATACGACCAATCATCCCGCACCAACACCTTATTTTTTGCGCAAGCTAGAGAAAAATTTTCAAGAGTATTGGGCAAAGAAGGAAGGGGGAAGTGGGAGCAAATTTTCGCATTTTGATACGGCTGAAGGCTTCTCTACCTCCTTGAAAACCAATCAAAATCAGAGTTTTTCGCCAATTGCTCCTTATCTCACTGGGCCTGATGCCCAAATCCATGTGCGATATGCAGGACGTGGCGCCGATCATCATCAGGAAATACGTATTAATAACAATCTAATTACGACCGATGAATTTTCGGGCTGGGATGTGCGCGATTTGGTTTTTGACGTAAGTGCATCCGAATTGTCAAGTAATGTGAACTTTAAAATGAAGGGGTTGGTGAATGCCAATAATAAAGTGGATCGCTCCCGAATTGGGGTGTTGAGTTTGACGTATCCGCAGGGATTTGATTTTGAAGGGCAGGGTAATTATGTTTTTGGTTTGTCGGGAGATGCGCAGTATGTGGAGATAAGTAATTTTGACGCAAGTCAAGGAGTACCGATTTTATATGACAAAGCCAATGGACAACGAATTGAAGGTAAGATGAATGGCAGCTTAGTGGTGTTTCAGCTTCCGCAAACGGTAAATTCCCGTCAATTGGTTTTGGTGAGTGGAGAAGGCACTGCAATCAGTCATTTGACGCCCGTTAATTTTATAGATTATGCTTCCGCAAATAGTGATTATTTGATGATTAGCAATGCCCGATTATTTGATGATGGCAATGGTCATAATTATGTGCAAGACTATGCGGATTATCGAGCTTCGGTCGCAGGTGGGAATTATAACCCATTGATTGTCAATGTACAACAGGTGTATGATCAATTTGGATATGGGGTGCAACGCAATCCCATCGGTATTCGGAATATGGTGCAATGGGCGGTGCGGCATTGGGAAAAAGCGCGCTTTGTGTATCTGGTCGGTAAAGGTCGAACTTATAATGACATCCGAAGTGCCACTGAATTACAGGAAGCGCAGGCAACGATGTTTGTCCCGACATTTGGGAGTCCTGGTGGAGATAATTTGTTTGTTACTAGTAATTATGACGCTGCTCCGCGGTTGGCGATTGGTCGGTTGGCGGTGACTACCGCTGATGAAGTACGGATATACTTGGAAAAAGTGAAGTCGCAGGAGATTAATCAGAATACATTGGGGGAGCAGACAATTGCTGGGCAGGCATGGAAGAAGAAGGTGATACACTTGGGGGGCGGTGGAACTGCTAGCGAGAAGACACTGCTCAAAAATCATTTGAATGCGATGGCAGGTGTTATTCACAATACGGATTTGGGCGCTCACATTATTTCTTTTTTTAAGGATGTGAGTGATCCTGTTCAGCAAACTGTACCAGAGCAGATATTTAAGGCGATTAATTCTGGGTCTGCTTTGTTGACTATATTTGGACATGCGTCTCCGGGTTCGTTTGATTATAATATTGACAATCCGGATTTTTATGATAACGAAGGACAGTTTCCCATATTAACTTCGTTGGGGTGCTATTCAGGAAATTTGTTTACGAACCAAAAAGGGATTTCGGAGCGGTTTTGTTTATATGAGCAAAAAGGAGCTATAGGATTTGTCGCCATGACCAATCTAGGATATATATCTACCTTGGGAGCATTTGGAAAAAAGTATTACGAAAAACTAGGAGCTCAAACGACTATTGGAGAAGGCTTGCAACAAGTCTTTTTTGATTATAAGGATTTGAATAGTACGAGCGATTATAGAAGGTTGTCTGAGCAAATGTTGCTCAATGGGGATCCTGCTATCCGCATAGGCCTAGAGCAAGGACCGGACTATTTGATTGATAAAGAGCATGTTAGCTTAGGTCAAACGACTATTTCCTCCCGTCAAGATAGTATTAGCTTGGATATGGAAATCATTAATATTGGGAAGAATTATCATGATTCTATATCCCTGAAACTGACACATCTTTTGCCTTCTGGTCAAGTCTATCTGGAAAAAACGCTAAAGTTTTTTCCGCAAGGATATAGTACATCGGTACATTTGAGCTGGGTAAATCCTGGTTCTAGTGGTTTAGGACAGAATCGGCTACTTTTGGCGGTAGATGAATTGAATGAAGTAGAAGAATTGCCACAGCCTGATGCCGAGTTGAATAACCGTTTAGTAGGTATAAATGGCGAAGGTTTGGTCTTTTTTATAACGGATAATTCGGTCTCGTTGGTTGAGCCAAGAGCCTTTTCGATAGTAGAAAAATCTGATATTGTTTTGATGGCATCGACTTCTAATGCTTTCGCAAAATCGACTAGGTATATTTTTCAATTGGACACAACAGAAGCTTTTAATTCTCCGCTATTGGTTAGCACGAATCGAACACAAGGAGGGGGCCTGATAAAATGGCGCCCAGAAATCACTTGGCTGGATTCGACGGTGTATTATTGGCGGGTGAGTCCGGACAGTATTAGCCCAGATTTGGGGTATTTGTGGACAACCAGTTCTTTTATCACTTCTGATGATACGTTGCAAGGCTGGAATCAGTCGCATTTTTTCCAGTTTGAGAAGGATCGATTGGAAGATATAGAGATAAAACGAGATAAGGATTTTGATTTTGTGGAGAATGGAGTCAATATCCGAATAATGAATAAGGTTAATCAACCCTTAAGCTCACCGGAGTATAATTGGAATCTCGACGGGCCAGCTAGTTCCGTACGCCCTTGGGATTATTTGCATTCAGGTATTTCAGTTATCGTCGCAGATAAAATTACGGGGGATGAATGGATAAATCAAGGAGGCCAATATGGCTCGCAGGTTACAGGCTTTCAGCGAGCGTTTAATTATTCCTGTACAAGTGAAGAGAATAGAGTTGCTCTATTACATTTTTTGCGAGATACAATTCCTGATGGGAGCCATGTGATGGTTATGACGATTCTAAATCCAAGTTATTCTATTTATCCTGATACTTGGCTGAATGATTCTATCAATCTGGGTTATAATATTTTTTCTACATTAGAAGGACAAGGAGCAACGAAGGTTAGGGCGTTGTTGAATTTAGGGTCTGTACCTTATACCTTAGTATATAAAAAAGGATATAATGTTTTGGCGGAAGACATTGCAATGGATTCAGCTGACATTATAATTTCCAATTTTTTTGTACCCTATCGACGAACATCAGGGCAAATTCAATCCATGGCTATTGGCCCTTCAAAAAGTTGGGTTGATTTAGAATGGGAAAGTGAAAATTATGAGCCAGGAGATTATGATACGCTGAATGTTTATGGCTTAAATGAGAGTAAGACAGACACGACTATATTGTTTGGAGATGTTGCATCAGGTATTTTTTCCTTAGCATCTGTTAATGCCGAAGAGTTTCCTTATGTGGTATTGGAATATAAGTTACAAGATGAATCCGCGCGCACAGCGATGGATTTACGTAGCTGGAAGGTGCATTTTGTACCATATCCCGAAATGGCTGTCAATCCCAATGCCTATTTTCAATTTCATGGAGATACAATAGATTATGGAGATATTTTGACCTTGGATGTTGCATTAGAAAATATTAGCCCCTATTCGATGGATAGTATGCTGTTAAATCTTACTATAGTTGATGATGCTAATACGGCTAAAAAATATGTTAAACGTTTACCTGCTTTGACGAGTAAGGATGTAGATACAGTACACTTCGAAATAGCCACTACAGAATTATCTATTGGCGTCAATAGCTTGAACCTAGAAGCAAATCCTAATATGGATCAGAGAGAGTTTTTTCACGAAAATAATTATGGTTTATTGGACTTTTATGTAAAAGGTGATGATGAGAAACCAATGCTTGATGTGTTTTTTGATGGGATTCATATCGTAGATGGGGATTTAGTATCTGCAAAACCAGAGATAGTTGTTTTGTTAGATGATGAAAATGAATACTTTAGACTTGAGGATACCAGCCTTTTTGATATAAAGATTAAATATCCAGATCAAAGTTTGAGACAGGTATATTTTTCTAATCCGATGGTATTGTTTGAGCCTGCCCAGACAAGTGAGAATGTTGCAAAAATTACTTATTCTGCGGAGTTTTTGCAAGATGGAGCGTATGAATTAATATTGGAAGGCAAAGATGTATCTGGTAATTTGTCAGGCAGTATAAACTATAAGATTAGTTTTGAAGTAATTAATACAAGTATGGTTTCAAATGTGTTGCCTTACCCCAATCCATTTTCGACCTCAACGAGATTTGCTTATACCTTGACAGGAGCGCATACTCCTGATATCTTTACCATCCAAATTTTTTCTATTAATGGGAAAGTGGTACGAGAAATAACAAAAGAAGAGATTGGGGTACTAAAAATTGGTCGGCATTTAACAGAATATCAATGGGATGGACGAGACGAATATGGTGAGCAATTGGCCAACGGGGTTTATCTATATCGAATAATCGCCAAAGATGAAAGCAATAATCAGATAGAGCAATACCAGACCCAGGCCGATTCTTATTTTAGAAATGGATTTGGAAAAATAGTCATTTTGAGATAATGGTAACAAAGATTCCATTTAGCCGCCCTTTTGTAAGTGGACATGAACAGGAATATGTGCTAGATGCAATAGCTCAAAAAGACCTGACAGGAGATGGACCTTACAGCCGATTAGTCATAAAAAGACTAAAAGAAATTACGGAGTCTCGCTCTATTCTATTGACTCCATCTGCCACTCATGGGCTGGAGATGGTCGCATTGGCTTTGAATATTAGGGCTGGGGATGAAGTGATTATGTCGTCCTTTAATTTTGTGTCCTGTGCGAATGCTTTTGTCTTACGTGGGGCAAAGATTGTATTTGTGGATATTCGACCTGATACGCTGAATATTGACGAGACATTGATTGAAGCCGCTATTTCTGCAAAGACTCGGGCTATTGTCGTAATGCATTATGGTGGTGTGGCTTGCGCAATGGACGAAATAATGGATATTGCCTTACGGCGAAATATTTATGTAGTTGAAGATGCTGCACATTGTATCTCTGCCTATTATAAGGGAAAGCATTTGGGAACGATTGGACATTTTGGTGTGATAAGCTTTCATTCTACTAAAAATATTCATTGTGGAGAAGGGGGCGCTTTGTTGATAAATGATAAACAATTTGTCGAAAGGCTGGAAATTATTCGCGAAAAAGGAACTAACCGTCAACAACTGATTGATGGGAAGGTGGATAGATATACATGGGTAGATATTGGTTCTAGTTATTTGATGAGTGAGCTCAATGCCGCATATTTGTACGGGCAGCTACATGGATTGGAGCTATTAACAAAAAATAGACTTGATAATTGGCAGTTATATTATAATTTACTAAATATTGATGGAGTTGAATTGCCAACGGTATTAGACGATATACGACCCAATGCGCATATTTTTTATATTAAGCTAGCAGATGGTAGCGTAAGAGACAAGCTAATCGAATACCTTGAGAAACACGGAATTAAATCAGTATTCCATTATATCCCTTTGCATAGTTCAACGGCAGGTAAAGAATTCGGTACCTTTGTGGGGCAAGATGATTATACCACCAATGAGAGTGAGCGATTATTAAGGTTACCACTTTATTTTGGATTTGAAGGAGTAAGGTATGTGTGTGCTACAATTGAATCCTTTTTTCAATAGCCACGCGTATTTTAAATAGGCATGGAGCAAGAAATACAAAACTAGATGAGTCTTAGAGATGTGGCTATAAGTGGAGTTAAGTGGACAAGTATATCTGCGGTGTTCAACTCCGTCATAAAGTTAGTTCAGTTTGTTATATTGGCGCATTATCTATCGCCAAGTGATTTTGGACTGATGGCTCTTCTCAACACGGTTATTGGTTTTATGGCTTTATTTAAGGATTTTGGAGTAAGTGCTGCTATTATTCATAGGCAGGATATTACGGAAGTACAGTTGTCTAGTTTGTATTGGCTAAATCTAATCGTTAGTGTTTTTTTATACTTTATAGTTTACTTTATGGCTCCATTTGTTGCCAAGTTTTATGAATCAACAGAATTATTAGGTTTTATTCGCTTATTGGCGGTTACTTTTATCATTTCGGGGTTTGGGAATCAATTTGCAATCTTGTTACAGAAGGAGTTTAAATTTGTACAAATATCCATTACAGATGTTATTTCTGCGGCGGTAGGTTTTTGTATAGCCATATATCTAGCTGTCAAAGGCTTTGGTGTGTATAGTCTTGTGTATGCATCGATAATAAGCACTTTAATATCAGCATTATTTCATGTTTATTGGGGGCGTCACCTTCATCAACCTAGGTTTGTATTTAGGCAAAGAGAGATAAGCCCAATGATTTCATTTGGGCTATTTCAAATGGGAGAGCGTACGGTAAATTACCTAAACGCTCAGTTTGATGTTTTGCTAATTGGAAAAATATTGGGGACAGAAGTCTTAGGTGTATACAGTGTCGCAAAGAATCTATCATCAAAACCTTATCAGATTATTAATCCAATTGTGAATGAAGTTAGCTTTCCAATAATGGCCAAAGTGCAAGATGATGAAGGCCGATTGCGACGTATTTATTTGAAGGTTATTAGCTACCTTACTTCTGTTAATTTTCCTGTTTATATTTTAATTATTTTGTTGGCCGATGGGTTAGTTTTGACCTTTTTTGGAAAGGAATGGTCTGGAGCTGTTGTGCTCTTACAAATACTCTCGGTGTATAGAATGATTACATCTTTTGGCAATCCCATAGGTGGCTTGCTATTGGCTAGGGGACGAGCAGATTTGGGGTTTTATTGGAATTTGGCTTTATTTATGGTGATCCCAACGATTATATATTTTGGTAGTCATTTTGGGGTTGTTGGAGTGGCTTTGAGTTTAGTAGGTTTACAGCTGGTATTGTTTTATCCCGATTGGCGATTTTTAGTGAAACCACTTTGTAATGCTAGTTTTAAAGAATATTCTGGAGTCATTCTTACTTCATTTCTAATTGCTTTATTGGGGGGGGGAGTAGGTTTTTTGCTGGGTAGTATTCTTGGTATAGACTCATTTTATGCCAAGGTGGTCGTTTATGGTATAACGATGCTTATTGTTGTTTGGCGATTGGGCGTTAGGTATAATCAGGATTTTGTTGATGTTATGCTTGATTATATGAGTTATAAAAAAGAGTAACTATTTAGGTACCCACATATTTTTGCCACAAAATGCCCTTTTTGCGCCTGTTTTCGCTATTTTTTTATCACGTAGCCCAGCTACGCTTCAAAAAAAAATAGCTTCAACATACACAAAAATGCCTATTTTCTGCCTAAAAATAGGAGCACCTAAACAGTTACAAAAAAGAAAAGAAATGAGAAAGATTGTATCTAAAGTGTCGCCAAAACAGTTCCGAGAGATAGTTTATAGGCAAATTATGAAAAAAAATCGTACAAGGGAGCTTGATACGATGCCTATTCCAAAGATTAGTGCAAAGCATATTAGCACAAAATTGGTAGCCATCGGCAAGAACTATTGAAATACCTTGGTAAAAGTCGTGGCAGAATTGGGTGTTAAAATGAAATTATTGCTTTGTGTGAGAGAAATAACCTATCTTTGTCAGCCAATAGATTTAAATTTTTAATGCAAAATCCTGTTTCCATAATTATACCAATTTTAAATGATTGGAAAAGACTAGAGCTAGTTCTGGATGCTCTCGCACTTGAGTCCCAACAATACGACGGAGAAGTTGAAGTGATTGTTGTTGATAATGGCTCAACAGATGGTACTTATGAGCTTGCTATGGAGCGAAGTGATATTGCGATTCAAGAAAAATCTTACCGTACACCATATATTTGTCGGAATGTAGGCCTAAAAAGAGCCACACATAATTTTATTATTTTGCTGGATGTAAACTGTATTCCTCAACACGGCTTTATTGAGCATTTATTAAAGTGCATTGGTGGAGGCCATAAAATTGTTGCAGCAAAAGTTATTCCTGATAATACCGTTAATGCTTCTATTTTTGAACGATTTGACTATATCAATTCTAATCCGAGAGAATATGATACAAATCCGCCAAAAGCATTGCCTGCAACAGTACTCGCCTTTTTTAGGCAAGTTCCCCAAAAAATCGGCTTATTTATCCCTGATATTCGGTCATTGGCCGATATTGAATGGACAAGTAGAGCGTATAAGTCAGGAATCTCTCTTGAAGTATGCCAGAAAGCAACGGTGAAATATAGATTCAAAAAATTTCGGCCATTGATAAAAAAAGGGAGACGTATAGGAGGTGGCGTTAAAGCAAGATGGTTGCGAGAGCATGAAGGATTTGGATGGAGATGGCCTTTTTTTGTAGGAAAACATTTTTTTCCCCCATCTTTCATTTTCTTTAAATTCTTACGACTACGCAATAGAGAAGACCAGACAAAATTGAATTTATTACAAATTTTTCTTATTGCCTGGCTTTTTAAGATTTATATTGGCCTCGGATTGTTATTTACACCAATTATAACAAAAGTGTCATGAAAGTATTGGTTTTGCCTGGTTGGTATCCAGGTAAGTACACACCAGAAAACGGTAACTTTTTCGCTGAGCAGGTCAAATGTTTAAGGGCTGGTGGCGTTGATGCAGTGATTTTGTTTGCTGATTTAGATTATCGGTATTTTTTAGATTTTTCATCTTTTGGACATAAGAGAAGGTATTCTTTAGAAGATGGTATTCCTACGTTTAGGATGTCTGGCAGTTGTTTACCCAAAAAAAGTCGTTTTATTTTGAAAAGATGGAGCAAAAAATATTTATTATTGTATGCTGATTACGTGCAAAAAAAAGGCAAACCTGATTTGATTCATGCCCATACTTTTTGGGGAGGATACATTGCACTTTTACTTTTTAAGAAATATGGCATTCCTTTTATTGTGACGGAGCATTTTACAGGAATTTTAAGCAAAACTATTTCCGCTTGGAAAAAGCCCATTTATAAAGATATTTACCAGGCGGCTAGTCATGTTACGGTGGTTAGCCATGCTTTGGCTCGTGAGTTGGCTAGCCAATTTGATGTAAATGAGTGCTTGGTTATTCCTAATTTTATTGATGTAGATATTTTTAGACCAGCAAATAAGCCACTTAATATGAGCCGGTTTATTGGTGTTGGAGATTTGGTTTTGCGCAAGCGTTTTGATTTGCAGATAAAAGCTATTAGTGAATTAGTCAAATTGGGGTATGAGCAAGTGGAATTGGTTATTGTTGGGGGCGGGAATAGGCAAGGGGAGTTGGAAAAGTTAGTGGCGGAGTTAGATGTGAGCTCAAATGTCTTTTTTACGGGTGTTATTACGAATGAAAATGTGGCTAGACAAATGCAACAGGCGGACTTTTTTTTATTGACTAGCAGTGTGGAGACTTTTGGGATTGTTCTTGTTGAAGCATTGGCTTGTGGCTTGCCTGTTATTTCTACTAATTGTCAGGGGCCTAGTGATATTGTATCGAAGGAAGTCGGTTTAATGATTCCTAAAAACGATTTAAATCAGCTTGTGAGTGCTATGAAAAAACTTTTAGATAATCAATGCTTTTTTGATATGGATTATTTACGGAAATATGCGGTGGGCAGATTTAGTGATACGGTAGTTGTAGAGAGTTATAAAGAAATATATCACAAATGTATGTAAATGTCATATAGTTGTAGGGCATTTTCGCTACTATCAAAGTGCCACATCACATGCTCACGTCCTGCTTGCGCAAAAGAATTATATTCGGATGGTGCCATTTTATAAAATCGTTTAATATTTTCCGCAAGGCTGGTGATGTCCTTTTCAGGGGATAACAAACCCGTTTTTTGGTGTATGACCTCCATAGGGATGTCACAATGGGTGGTCGCAATCACAGGCATTCCAGTAGCCTGTGCATCTAGCAAGGCAATAGGGGCGCCACCTTCGCAGTCTAGATCATCCGCATAGCAACTTGGTTGTATAAATAATTGATAATCAGCTAAAAAGGAATAGAGTAGGGAGTAGTCTATCGCATCAATGATGGTGATTTTATTTTGTAGTTGATGGTTGTGAATAAAAGCATTTATTTCCTCTTTCGTGCCACCATCGCCCCCTACTAGAGTTAGGTGCATATTGGGGCATTCTAGGAGCGCATGTTGGAAGGCTTGGACGGTATAAATATGCCCTTTCTTTTGGGTAAAGGTCGCCAACTGAATGAGATGGAGTTCATTGGCTTTTTTTGCTCGGTGGACAAATTTTATTTTAGCTGTTTCTACACCAAGTTTTACGATTTTTATTTTTTCTTTTGGGCAACCATAAGATGCTAATATTCTGGCTCCATGGGGACCTTCACAAATAAATGCATCTGCTTGCGCAAAAAGAATTTTGAATCTTTTTTTATATTTTGGATAAAGATATGGGAGTTGTTCGTAGTCCCATCCATAAAAGGAAATGACAAAGGGCTTGGCTAGTTTTTGAGTAATCTGTCGATAAAACCAACCCATATTGGCAAAATGAGCATGGATGATATCAACGTCATTTTTTCGTGCAAACGCATCAATACCATCCAATAAAAGTTTTGGATACTTAAATAGTCGGATATAGAGTTTTTGTAGAAGTTGAATAGGATTTCTTTTGTTTAGGCTGATATATTGGCTTTCTAATTTTCCGTAAGGGTGATGATAAAAGGTAAAGGAACGATTGGGGAAGCTGTCTTTGATATAGTTTTTGGCGGCTATAAAAATATCAACATTTGGCGTATTGGATATTAAGTGGTATGCCCAATTTTCAGTATTAGGAAGATAGGTGTTAAATAAATGTAGGACTTTAAGATTATCTCTCACAACTCAAAATTAATTCTTTTGTCGGATATAAGTACAAAAAAACACCCATCAACCAAGGGTCAATGAGTGTTTTTGGATATGTAAAAGGAAATTTTATCCTTTATTGTAACTGTTTAGGTGTCCCTATTTTTAGTCAGAAAATAGGCATTTTTGTGTATGTTGAAGCTATTTTTTTTGAGGCGTAGCTAGGCTACGTGATGAAAAAATAGCAAAAACAGGCGCAAAAAGGGCATTTTATGGCAAAAATTTGTGGGTACCTAAATAGTTATCCTTTATCAACACCGCCATCAAGGCGATCTTGAAGTTCATTCAATTCATCCCATTTGCCATCGACACAAAGCTGAGCTTGTTGTGGCCAAGTAGTAGGGTTGTGCATTTTGTATCTAGGTCCGGCTTCAGTCAAAATCTCTTGCAATCTCTCTACTTTAGCATCGGCTAGTTTTTGCCAAGTATCGATGCCACCGTTGGTTAGGTGTTCAGCGATTTTTGGTCCGATACCTTCTACTACAGTTAGGTTATCTTGTTTGATTCCTTTTGGAAGATCGGCAGCTACGGGAGCAGGAGCATCAAAAGCCATTGTTTCATCTTCAGGTATTTTGAACAAAGGCTCGTCTGCAACAGGTGTTTCTACAACTGGTGGCGTTACTTCTGCCACGGGCTTTTCTTCGACTATTTTTGGAGTTACTTTCTTTTTAGCTTTAGGCTTTGTGTCTAGCTTTTCTTCGACTTGGTCAAAAGGTAAAATATTTACGAAAGTACGACCTAGGCGTTTTTTCTTAAAAACAACGGTGCCATCAACCAAAGCATAAATCGTGTGGTCTCTGCCCATGCCTACGTTTTCACCAGGATGAAACTTAGTGCCACGCTGACGAATGATAATGTTACCAGCGATAGCTGCTTGTCCGCCAAATAACTTGACGCCGAGTCTTCTACCTATACTGTCCCGTCCGTTATCCGAACTACTGGCTGCTTTTTTATGTGCCATTTTTTTAGATTTTCTTTGTTAGTAAAAAGATTTAGGCGTTGATGCCGTCAATTTTTATTTGGGTTAAGTACTGTCTGTGACCATTTTTCACTTTGTAGCCCTTTCTACGCTTCTTTTTGAAGACGATGACTTTGTCACCTTTCAAGTGCTTTACAATGGTCGCACTTACGGAAGCGCCACCGACGGTAGGCTTTCCAAGTGTAACATTTCCCCCATTCTCAACGAGTAAAACCTCGTCAAAGGTGACTGATTCACCTTCTGATTGTGGAAGCCGGTGGACATAGACCTTCTGGCCTTGTTCTACTTTAAATTGAAAACCGGCAATCTTCACAACTGCAAACATATGCTATCTATTTCTGGTTAAAAAAAAGGCTTACGCCAAACGAAGTGCAAAGGTACGGTTTTTCTTTTGTTTTTACAAGCTTTTTTTGTTTTTCTAGCGACACGTCGAGCCGAATGGTCATTCGGCTATCTAGCAATTTGTAATAATGTAGCGCGGCATCCCTAAATGAAGTGTTAAAATTATCTTGTTATGTCACAAAATACGCTTTTTTATGGATATGGAATGAAATAAATATGTATTTTTGTGCACCTATTGAGCACTATTCGTATATTTACAACAAACAACAAAGAGTACTACCAATGAACAAACTATCCCTTATTGTAATACTTTTTACCTTTTCGGTAGGAAGTATGTTTGCGTGTGACTGCACGCCTTTACCCCTTGAAAAAGAGCTAAAAGAAGTCGATCAGGTCTTTCGTGGTCGCGTTATTGCTATCAATCTTCGCTCTTATCCTATCGCCTACGAATTTGAAGTCCTAAAAACATGGAAAGGAAAAAAACGCCGAAAAATGACCATCACTTCGGGCATCGGTAGTGGCGATTGCGGCATTTCTTTTATCAATGGGCAAGAGTATTTGGTCTATGCCAAAAGGGGGAAGACGACTACTTGTCGCCGAACAGCCGAAATCGGCTTTACCCAAGATATCGCTATTTTGAATTGGAAATATGATAAGTTTTTCCGAAAGGCACTCAAAAAGAGTAAGCCTGGTGCCTTGACTCCCCAAGAAGCTTTTTATTTAGAAGGACTTGTTATGGAGCACCAGGATAGCCTTGTGGGTAAGAATATCGCCATTTTTGACGGGGCTTTTCCTATTTCCAAAAGAGATTTCTTTAAAACTTGGGGAGGGCATGCGGTGGATGTAAAATTTATTTTTTTAGATGCTACGGATCGAGATGTCTATGGTGTGGACGGGATGTTAGTCGCTTGGACTAATGGGCAAATTGTCGATGCCGAAAAACAATTCTTGCTAGAAAAGTTAATTAAGAAAAAGCCCAAAGAACTTCCCGAAGAGCTGCCTGATGGGGTGCTTACGCGAAATCGATAGCTTTGGATGATCCTACAATTCATAGCGTTACAAGTTTTCATGATCTTGTTGCCACCCCTTTTCAGGGAAATACGAATGTGATTGGTTGGACAAGGCGCCTAAAAGGCGACTTTACGGAGATTGTTAATAGAATACAGCATCAAGGAAATATTACGGTAGTTGATAAAAATCAGTTATTGGAATTGCACCTGTCAACACAAGGGCAAATCGCACGTAAGATTATTTTAGACGATTGGCAGCTATTAGAAGCCCATGGCGCCGCTCCTGTGCTTAACCTTATCGAGTACTATGAGCGGGATGATTCGTTTTTTTCGACGGATGTATATTCTTTTCATGTCGATCGTTCGCCCATTCCGACGGATACTTTTTTATGCACTTACTATGGAGAAACGAGCGAAGTCTTACCCAATGCTCATGCCATCGCCAAAGCACTTGTACCTGAGATTCGTGATGAGCTGCAAATGCTATATCGTAACGATAGCGAAAAAGGCGATTTTGAGTCTTTTTTAACCGAAAATTTCTTCGATTTGCATTACCAAGCTTTAGCAGATGCCCGACCTATTCGTTTGGAGCTTGGTCATTTATATCGTTTAGCGATTGATTATCCAGAAAGTCCTGTACTACCTTGTATTCATCGTGCTCCTGACGAAAAAATGGCTTATCGTTTGTTGATGATTTGTTGATATTGCTCTCTCGTTTTTAAAACTTGCCTTTATAAATGCACACTACCCAAAAAATACACTAAATAAGTGTTTGAGAAAGGTGTTCGATGCGACGATGAACCGTCTATCCATCACGTTGTTTTAGAAGATACAAGGTTTTGGTCACAAAAACGGCAACTATGCAGAACTTCCCTAAATTAATACTTAGTTTTTTACTGATTTTGGTCTTTTTTCCCGCAAGGGCACAGTACTTTGGTCGCAACAAACCGCAATATGAAAAGAAGAAAATAGAAGTAGTTGAGACACCCCATTTTAGGTTGTACCACTATTTGAAAAATCCCGATGCATTGTACAATGTGGCGGATGAAACGGAGATGTGGTATGGGGCGCACCATGATATTTTTCAGGATAGCTTACAAGGAAAAAATCCTGTCCTAATCTACAATGATCATCCTGATTTTCAGCAAACTAGAGCGATTGGCGGAAGCATCGGTGTCGGTACCGGTGGGGTGACGGATGCCTTCAAACAACGAATTATTTTTCCTTTTGCGATGTCTAATCAGCAGACGCACCATGTCATAGGTCACGAAATGGTACATGCTTTTCAGTATAATTTGGTGATTTATGGCGACTCCACGAGTTTGAATAATCTGGGCAATTTGCCGCTTTGGATGACGGAAGGTCTTGCGGAATATATGTCCATCGGGCGGCATGATGCTCATACTGCTATGTGGATGCGGGAAGCGGTGCTGAATGACGATATCCCAAAGTTGAAAAAAATGGATAGTCCCAAATATTTTCCGTATCGTTGGGGACATGCGTTTTGGTCTTTTGTGACCGCCAAATATGGAGATGATGTCATTCGTCCTTTGTATGAAAATACAGCTAAGTTTGGGTTAGAATATGCCATTCCTTTGACTTTGACCACTTCTTTGGACTCCTTGTCTGATGAATGGCAAGCGGCGATAAAATCAAATTTTGGAGATGATATTGCGGGTAAAAAGAAACATCACTATGGCAAAAAAATCCTTTCGGAAAAAAATGCGGGATATATGAATATTGCCCCTAGTCTGAGCCCCAATGGTCGATATTTGGTTTTCCTTTCGGAAAAAGAATTGTTTTCTATGGACTTGTATTTGGCGGATGCACGTAGTGGTAAGATTTTGCGCAAGCTGACCAGCCGGGTGAGAGATGGACATATTGACGCTTTGAATTTTATGGAGTCGTCGGGGGCTTGGTCGCCGCATAGCAATCAATTTGCTTATGTAATCTATGCTAAAGGACAAAATAAATTGCTGATTAAGGATGTCAAAAAAGGAAAAACGGTCAAAGAAGTTAGGCTAAAGGGGATTCCTGCTTTTTCTAATCCGACTTGGTCGCCTGACGGAAAATCTATCGTCGTGGCTGGGTTGGTCGAAGGCCAAAATGACTTGTATCAGTACCATATCAAATCGGGGAAAATCACGCAATTGACCAATGATAAATATGACGAATTGTTGCCCACTTGGTCGCCAGATGGAACTAAAATTGCCTTTTCGTCTGACCAATGGAGCCAAGAAAATGGTCTGACACATGGCAAGCATACTTATAATATTACGATTTTGGATGTCGCTTCTGGACAAAAAGAAGTCCTGCCTATTTTTAATACTGCGGACAATATGAACCCCGTTTATAATAAAGATAGTGACCTATTATTTCTATCCAATAGAGACGGTTTTCGCAATATGTATCGGTACGATTTAGACTCCAATAAAGTCTATCAGATGACCGACTTAGCAGTGGGTGTCTCGGGCATAACTCCTTATGCCCCAACGATTTCTGTTTCGCGAAAGCGGGATCGGGTCATCTATAATACCTTTAAGGATGGGAAGTATTTTATCAAGCAGGGCAAGATGGAAAAGTTTATGAATCAAGAAGTCGCTTTGGATGATGTCGACATGAAACCTGCACAGCTTTTTGACCCTGCCGAAAATGCTATGCAAATAATTGATCCCAATTTTGTCGCCTTCAATGAGCATGCCGCCTTGGATACGACCGAATTAGAATCCGTAAAATTCAAGTCTAAGTTTAAGTTGGATTATTTAGCAGGAAGTGGTGGTGTCGGAGTTGGGACGGGCAATTTTGGGACTTCTACGGGTTTGGCTGGTGGTATTCAAATGTTATTTAGTGACATCTTGGGGCGTCATCAGATAACTTCGATTGTGGCTCTAAATGGAGAAATTTTGGATTTTGGGGGGATGGCCACTTACGTGAATCAAGTGAATAAAACGGCTTGGGGTGTGACGCTATCGCATATTCCGTATCGCTCGGGACAATATTATCAGCCGGCACCAGATTCATTACTCTTTAAGGGGCAGACCACGCCTACACCTGTTGTGCGGTATTCGCTGGATATCCAGCGGCTATTTGAAAATCGGCTGGGTGGTTTTGTGTTTTATCCTTTTTCTACTGTGATGCGTGTGGAGGCAGGAGTGACTTTAAACAAATACGGTTATCGAATTGATAGATACAATACCTACACGGATTATGCGGGCTATAAGATATTTGAAGATAAAAAGAAACTCGATGCACCTAGCGGTTTTAATCTGATGAATGCCAATACGGCTTTTGTGGGAGATAATTCTTTTTTTGGAGCAACGGCGCCTTTGAAAGGCTATCGGTATCGTTTGGGTTTCGAGCAAACTATTGGGACGTATCAATTTGCTAATTTGACCTTAGATGGTCGTTATTATTTGCGATTGAAGCCCGTGACTATAGCGTTTAGGGGGATGCACTTTGGGCGATATGGCCGTGATCATGAGCTTTTGTATCCTATTTATTTGGGCAATCCGGTATTGATTCGGGGTTTTTATAACATGAATCGCAATACTTTGCCTAGGATTGTAGGCAGTAAGGTTATTGTGGGCAATGCGGAGATTAGGCTACCTTTTACAGGGCCCAAGCGGTTGGCGTTGATACCATCTAAATTTTTGATGACGGACTTGAATTTGTTTTTTGATAGCGGGGTGGCTTATTTTAGGAAGGAGCAATTTGGGCAAAATTATAAAGATGCCAATTTAGACCCGTTGAAGTTGATGAGTGGGGGTATTTCCTTGCGGGTAAATCTTTTTGGCGCATTGATTGTTGAGCCTTTTTATGCTTTTCCTATTGGTGGTGACTTGAAGGATGTATTCAAGGGTTTTGGGATTAACTTTACTCCTGGATGGTAGAGCGTACCTGTGTCTAGGCACCGTCATTAATACAAATTAAATGCGACGAACAGTCTTTTTTCAGAGTATTTCAGTGATTCAATTTTTAGTTGGGGTCTATATTTTTTGGGGTTTGGCATCTATGGTGCAGCGCCCGGTTTGGAAATATGGTTTATGGATATTTTTTGTGTTGGAAGAGCTGATGATACTTTGGGGGTTAAGTGTCATGCGGGCTAAGATGGCGGGGCAGTTTATCAATGCGATGATGTGGCAGAATATTTTGATAGGAATTGCCTTTTCTTTGATTGTGACTAAATTTGTGCTGGTTGTCTTTTTCTTGTTGGATGATGTATTTCGGATTGGTGGATTTGCTTTCGCAAAAATGTCTTCTGGTGGCAAGCCTGCTTCTTTGCAAGGCCGTCGAAATTTTATCATTAATAGCGGAATTGTCTTGGCGGGGATTCCATTTGTTTCCTTGATTTATGGGACATTAAAAGGGAAGTATCAATATCAATTGAAGCAGCTTTCGCTAAAAATAAAACATTTGCCGAAAGGTCTTAATGGGTTGAAAATCATACAGTTATCTGATATTCATGCAGGTAATATAGATAGCCCTACGTCCTTGCGGAAAGCCATAAAGCTGATTAATGCTCAAAATCCTGACTTGATTCTTTTTACAGGTGATTTGGTCAATCGAGATGCCCGCGAAATCGCCCCTTTTATAGATATTTTTAAGGAGCTCAAGGCAAAGTATGGCAAATTTTCAATTTTGGGTAATCATGACTATGTGGAGTATAAGCACTGGGATTCGCTTGCGCAAAAAGAAGAAAATCAAGCGTTATTGTATCAATTTCACGATGAAATGGGATTTAAGCTTTTGCGTAATGAGCATGTGAAATTGACTGTGGGCGGCGATGATTTTTATTTGTTGGGCGTAGAGAATTGGGGCGTTCCACCATTTCCCCAACATGGAGACTTGGATGCAACTTTGGTGGGAGTACCAAAGGATGCTATCAAAATTTTGCTCTCTCATGACCCAACGCACTGGGATAAAAAAGTCATCAATCATGAGCAACATATCCATCTTACTTTGTCAGGGCATACGCATGGCGCACAAGTAGGGATTGATACTCGTTGGTTAAAATGGAGCCCTGTGAAATTTGTCTATAAACGGTGGTCGGGGCTTTATGAAGAAGCTAATCAATTCCTTTATGTGAATCGGGGCTTTGGAGTATTAGCTTTTCCCGGAAGGGTCGGCATGTGGCCAGAAATCTCCTTGATTGAATTAGGTCGCAACTCCTGAATCCGCTAAACCCGCTAACCCGCTAAACCCGCTAAACCCGTTACACCGCTAAACCGCTAAACCCGTTACACCCGTTACACCGCTAAACCGCTAAACCGCTAAACCCGTTACACCGCTAAACCGCTAAATCCGTTACACCGCTAAACCGCTAAACCGCTAAACCGCTAAACCGCTACACCCGCTAAACCGCTAAACCCGCTAAACCCGTTAAACCCGTTAAACCGCTAAACCGCTAAACCGCTAAACCGCTAAACCGCTAAACCCGCTAAACCCGTTAAACCCGCTAAGCCGCTAAACCGCTAAACCGCTAAGCCGCTAAACCCGTTAAACCCGCTAAACCGCTAAACCCGTTACACCGCTAAACCGTTCCCCCCGTTGTTACCCTTTCCGAATGACATTGGCGCCATATTTTTGGCGTAAGCTGTCCATGGCTTTGAGTAGGTTTATTTCTTGTTCGGTATCGTCGAATATGGAGATTTGGTAATTGCCGTGTACGAGATTGCTAAAGCGTACCCCGATGAGTCTGACGAGTTGTCGGCGTTGATAGAGTTGGTCGAAGAGACTGTGTGCCCATTCGGTGAGTTGTCGATCATTGGCGGTGTATGGGATTCGTTTTTGCTTGGAGAAAGTGTTAAAATCGGCATATCGGAGCTTGATGGAAATATTGGCAGTGAGTTGTTTTTTGGAGCGGAGCTCGAAGGCCAATTTTTGGACCATTTGCGAAAGCTTAGATTTGAGCATTTTGACATCAATGGAATCTTCGCGGAAGGTGCGTTCGGTGGACAAGGATTTTTGCTCATGAAAAGGGACGACAGGGCTATTGTCGATGGCGTTGGCTTTGTTCCAAAGGCTTAGACCGTTTTTGCCAAATTCTCGATGGAGTAGGGGCTTGGGAATATCTCGCAACACCTTGATGGTTCGGACACCCATGTAATGGAGTTTTTCTTGGGTTTTGATGCCGACTGAAGGGATTTTACGGACAGACATAGGAGCGATATAATCTCTTTCTGTACCAGAGATGATGAGTTGGTCGCCATTGGGTTTGGCATCATCGACACCGATTTTGGAGATTAACTTGTTGATACTCAGGGCCGAAGAGATGGGTAGTCCCGTTTCTTTGATGATGCGCTGGCGCAATTCTTTACTCCATTGCCAAGTGCCGATATACTTGTCCATTCCCGAAAGGTCGAGATAAAACTCATCAATGGATGCTTTCTCAAAAAGTGGAGCGTCTTCACGAATAATCTCAGTGATGATGCGTGATTGCTCCGAATAGCGCTCCATGTCGCCACTGACTACAATCGCATCTGGGCATAGGCGCAAGGCCATCCGCATAGGCATGGCGGCATGTACCCCGTATTTGCGTGCTTCATAACTGGCCGACGAGACAACACTACGCCCACTTTTGCCACCAATAAGTATGGGCTTTCCCCGCAAGGAGCTGTTGTGCAAGCGCTCAACGGCAACAAAAAAAGAATCCAAATCCATGTGTAAAATGGCACGCTCAACTTTCATGATGCAAATTTACAAACAAATACGTTTAAATGCAATATTTTGTTTCGATATAATGTCTTCTAATCGCGAACGTTTTGATACGATAAAAAAATAGCAAAAAAATTTCCATTTTAAGGGGGATGAAAAAAGAATAAATTTCATCGTGTTCCCCAAATTACGTTGTCTTTTCAGCGTGGACTGCAAGTGTTGATTTAGAAAATGACCATTTATTGCTACCTTGCGGAAAAAAATGAAACAGGTACTTGGGATATTATTGGTTTTGTTTCTTGCAATAGGATGCAGTAAGCAGGTGAAAAGTACACGAAAGACTACCCAAAAAGTAGTCCAACAAGTGGAGCCCGCCAAGCCCAAAAGTAAACTAGAAACCAAAAGAGAAAGAATCCGTCAAGTGATGATTGGAAATGATACGCCTTACGGAAATATAACGGCTGAAAATGGACAGACTATTTCAACGGAAGTCTTCAAAGGGAAGTTTTTAATAATAGATTTTTGGGCAACCTGGTGCGGCCCTTGTCTGCAAGGCGCTCCAAAATTTAAGGAGATTGGCGATAAATATCGTAGTGATGAAGTGGCGTTTATTAGTATTTCGATTGATCGAGAGTTAGCAGATTGGCAATCTTTTTTGGAGCAAATGGGCTGGTCGAGTGACACACAGTATTGGATGGGCATGGACAAAAAAAATCCATTATTTTCCTACCTGTATAAGGAAGTGAATGATGATGGGACACCTTTGGTGATTATTGGAGTCCCCAAATATGTGATTATTTCTCCGCAAGGAAAGATACTGGATAATGAAGCAGAGTTTCCGACTAATCCTGCTTTTGAAGCTCATATTAAGCGATTGATCGGAAAATAATCTTAAAAAATTACAGAAATATGCTAGCTTGAGAAAAATAACCAACTTGTGGTATATTGAATGTGTAAAATGTTGAATATTAATAAGTTATAAGTTGGGTTCGTGAGATATTAGGGGTTAATCAAATGTTAAAAACAGACAGAATACATCAAAATACGGCATGTTTTTGTTTTTTCATGTAAATTGGTAATCCAAAAGGTACGCTTTGGCTTGATTTTTTTAAGATAAAGTGTACTAATGCGTATATGAAAAAGCGTTATTGGATTATCGGAATTCATGCTATGATTGAATGAGTTCCTTCACAAAACTTGAAATTATGAAAAAGCACATCGCAATTTTAGGCTTAGGAATCGCCTTTTTGGCATTTTCAGCTTTTACACTGACTGGTGGCCTTGATGATATCAAAAAGGCGCTTAAAAGTGGTGATGCTGTTGCTCTTGGTCGATACATGGGCAACAATGTGGAGATTGAAATTGATGGGGATGTCGATTACTACAGCAAAGCTGACGCTATCGCTAAGATGAAGTCTTTCTTTGCAGCCAATCAGGTGGCCAGTTTTTCTCAAGCACATCAGGGAAGCACTAAAGACAATAGTGCTCAGTTTTTGATTTGTCATTTAGATACGAAAGCGGGCAGCTACCGTGTTTATCTACTCATGAAAGTAAATGGTAATAATTTTACTATTCAAGAGATGAATTTTTCTAAGGAATAAGGGCACTGCACATTTATTTGCATATAGGTCACGTAAATTTATCGACGCAAAAAGGTCTTTGAGGAAACTCAAAGACCTTTTTAGTACCCTTCAATACCTAGTCCAAACAACGCAAAATCAAAGCGAACAGGGTCTTTCGGGTCTATTTTTCTAAGATTCTCGGTCAACTCTTCTACCGCCTTCCAATCTCGTTGTTTGCGGTGCAACAGTCCAAGTTTGTGTCCCATTCGTTCTACATGTACATCAAGTGGTATCAATAATTGGCTTGGCTTAATTTGATTCCAAATACCCAAATCTACATCTCCTTTTCTGACCATCCAACGAAGAAACATATTGAGTCTTTTGCACGAAGACTTGCGTAAAGGAGTAGGGATGTGCTTCCTAGTCCGCTGTGGCGCTTCTGGAAGTCCAAAAAACTGCTCATGAAAAGCGATTAGACCATTTTTAATAGTTAGGTCATTGGGTTTGATGGCTTGCGCGAAAGCATTTTCTAATGTGTCATTATTTTGATAATAATGCTTTAAAAAATGAATGAAATAGAGTGCATCCGTAGGCTGAAAAGTGCGATGTACAAATTTTTCAAAAGGAATTAAATCCGTGTCTTGGTGATTAATAATAAAATCATAGGGTGCTCCATCCATTAATTCTACTAGTCGATTGGCACTTTTGATAATGGATGCTCGTCGTCCCCAGGATAGCACCGCCGTCCAAAATCCAATTATTTCGATGTCCTGCTTGCGCGAAAATTGATAGGGAATTGAGATAGGATCATCTTTGATGAAATCCTTGATGTGATAGGTCTGGTAAGCAGATTCTAGTATTTCTTCGACGTTTTGCATGAGACAAAGATACATAAAAAGCGTACTTTCCACTAGAATGGTTCGGTTATTATTTTGGCAAAAAAGTAGTAAAAAGCCCTATAAACACTGGCTTTTTTCTATTTA
>CAMZKG010000145.1 GCA_947311105.1 uncultured Saprospiraceae bacterium | reverse complement strand
GAACGCCAAAGGCAATTGAACGCCAAAGGCAATTGAACGCCAAAGGCAAATGAACGCCCAAAGGCAATTGAACGCCAAAGGCAATTGAACGCCCAAAGGGCACCTACAACAACCGAAACCCCAAAGAAATAACAAACCGACTAGGAGTAGTAGAAAACTGATAATCATGATTAAAGAAGGAAAAGTGATCACCCGCCTTATTAAAATTACCTTCATATCGTCCATCGATACTCAAACGCCCGGCATCCAATCCCACTCCCAACTGATAACCATAAGTCATATCATTAAACTTTTGGCTATATCCAGATAAATCCTTTAATTCGGACTTACTATGGATAAAGACGTGTCCTACGGGACCGCCCATCAAGCGTAAAGCACCCAATTTGGCACCCATCAAGACCGGAATATCAAGATACTGGTAAGTTTCACTTTTCACGGTACTGGCGATATTGCTTACGCCAAATTCTTTGACATTATAATTAATTTTGTTAGAGTTAAAGACAAATTCGGGACGAAAAAGAAACTTGCCCATCTGACCTTGCACATAAAAACCAAAGTGCATACCATAATCAGCATCCTTTACCGAAATCCCAAATTTTTTGGCATCATCGAGATTCAATATTTCTAACTCTTCGGGGGCGATACTGGTCGTATTGATACCGCCTTTGAGCCCCAAGGTCAATTGTGCCTTTGCAGAAAAAGCAAAAAGGAATAGTCCTAGAAACAAGAGATAATTTTTCATGTCTGGTGGTTTTTTGTGCACGATATTACACCTTGAAAATCAATGACTTATACTAGTCAAAAATCAACGGCATAAGATGAAGCGTTTATTTTGAAACTGGAAATCCAAGTTTCCTGCCCCCAAAACGCTTCAAACGCACAGAAACTTGTATCTTGCGCTCTTATCTTAACAAAGATTAACCTTTTGGGTCTTTTTTAACTTTATTTAAGAGTTTTGAGAAGGCGCAAAGGATAAAAATTGGTGTAAAACTCCATTACGATGTCCATCAACAAGGCTATATTTATTGGAAGTTATCCCAAATTGGCTCAATGCCCTGAGCCGACCATGCCCGAATATGCCTTTTGCGGAAGATCCAATGTAGGCAAATCGTCGCTCATTAATATGATTACCGAGCATCAAAAACTGGCAAAAACATCCAGTACACCGGGCAAGACACAATTATTGAATTACTTTTTGATTGATGATGCATGGTATTTGGTGGATCTACCTGGATATGGTTTTGCGAAAGTATCCAAAAAGAATCGGAAGCAATGGTGGTCAATGATTACGCAATATGTCCGCTTTCGCGAAAGTCTTCTCACCGTTTTTGTGTTGATAGATGGCATGATAAAGCCACAAGTAAATGACCTTGAGTTCATTAATATGCTTGGAGAAAATGGCGTTGCCTTTTCGATAGTTTTCACGAAAGTGGATCGTATCAAGCCGAAGGAATTCAAAAAAAACAGGCAAGCTTTTGAAGAAAAGCTATTGGAAAGCTGGGAAGAATTACCACCCATTTTTGTCACATCTTCCAAAAAAGGACGTGGCAAAAAAGAACTGACGGAATACATCTTGTCAATCAATGAAAAAGTAGCAGAAGAGTTTTAAGATGGCGAAGTATAAATTTGTACATAAACCGATTTATAAAGACATGAATGATTGGCCCATCTCCCAAATGGGCAAAAATCGCAAGAAATATGTCAAAGAATTGGAAGAAATGGTCTTTGAGCGCATCAAAGCCCGTAAAGGAGACCGCATCGGACGATTGCTTGCGCAAACCATCTACAAAGAACGTATCAGAGTCAAAGAAGAACCGTGGAAGGTAGATCCAAAAGATGACCCCGTTTTTTGGCGCAAGCTACAAAAAAGGCTGGCAGAAGAAATTGATTTGGACAATCAAGATGCCATTGATGAAAATGACTGCATCTTAAAAGAAATCATCCATCGGTATTCTGAAGAAATCATTGGCTCTTTTCGAAACAAGACTTTTCGGTTTGCCCGAAAATTTTTGACGGTTGTCTTTAATCGTCTGCTCAATACCGCCGCCAACAGAAATATCCAACGAGTCTATGGCACGAAGCACAAGCTCCATGATCGGATGCGCGCGTATGGTGAAATTGAAAAACTACGAACGCTTTTTCCGAAAGGAAATATAGTCATCGTCCCGACGCATTTTAGCAATCTAGACTCTGTACTTATTGGCTATGTACTGGATTCTATTTTGGGCTTACCTGCTTTTTCTTATGGCGCAGGGCTGAATTTATACAATTCTGGTTTTGCTGCTCGATATATGAACTATTTGGGCGCCTATCGAGTAGATCGACGCAAAAAAAACATCGTTTACCTAGAGACCCTAAAAGCGTTATCCAGCTTACTCAACCAAAAAGGGGTAAATAATATTTTCTTTCCTGGTGGGACTCGCTCTCGTTCGGGGTCGATTGAAGACCAGCTAAAATTAGGTTTGCTCGGCTCGATTATTGATGCGCAAAGAGAGCTACTGAAGCAAGGTTCAGACAGAAAAGTAATCATTGTGCCTGTCACCTTGAGTTATCATTTTGTACTCGAAGCCAAGCATTTAATCTATCAACACCTAAAGAAAACAGGCAAGGAAAACTTCTTGCTCCCATCCAAAAAGGATGATTCTAAGAAGAAAAAAAGAATCATGAAATTCCTTTGGGAGTTTTTTAGCGATACATCCGAAATCATCATCTCTATTGGGCGGCCGATGGATGCTCTAGGTAATTTTGTGGATGATAATGCGGTGAGCTATGATCGTTTTGGCAAAGAAGTAAACATTAGAGATTATTTTGAAAAAGACGGTATCGTCTCCACCGACAAACAACGAGAATCTGTATATACCAAACAACTAGCCGAAAGAATTGTCCGACGTTTTCACAAAGAAAACATTGTATTGACGAGCCACCTTACGGCCTTTGCTGCGTATAATATTCTGAAGCGTAAACACGCCAACCTTGACCTTTTCGCTCTAATGCGTATCCCTACAGAAGATATTAATTTTCCAATAGATATGGTCGTGGATGTTGTCGCCCAACTCCAAAGCCGCCTAGTCGAAATGGAAGAAAATAAAGACATCATTCTAGCAGAAGATGTCAAAAAGGCACCTTTGGCAGTTATCCAAGACGGTGTTGTAAAAGTAGGCAAATTCCATATCAAAAAGCCTTTAGCCATCAATAAAAAGGGAGCGCTTTATAGCCGAGACTTTGCCCTACTCTACTACTATCACAACCGTATGCAAGGCTATGAACTTGAAAAACATGTTGACTGGGAAGGTATTTTCGCAAAGTATGCGGATATCCACGACTATTCTTAGACTGACTACACCAACCAAGCTTTCAGCTTTGCTTTTTTCAAGCGCATGCCATCAATTTTAGCGACTAGGCGATCCGATATTTCTGATTTTACCGCAAGGTAAGCACAATCTTGCTTGAGCTCGATAATTCCCAGTTGATCTTTTTCTAAACCACCCTGCTTGAAACAAAGCCCTACGATATCTCCCTTAGATATTTTATCCCGACGCCCCCCCGAAATACGTACCGTCTCCCAATCTGAATGCGCCGGAATCCTTGCATCATAAATATCTTCAATCATACTCGACTCAATAAACTCCGGCAATACTTCTTTCTCCCATTTTAGGACATAGGCCGTTCCTTCGGCATTCATCCGCGCTGTCCGACCATTTCTATGGGTAAACTCCGCACCACGCATCGGAAGATGATAATGGATAATAAATTTTATTTCGGGTACATCAATGCCCCTTGCGGCCAAATCCGTCGCGATTAATAATTGGTGTGTCCCATTTCTAAATTTCACCAAAGCTTCTTCCCGTTCTATCTGCTCCATCCCCCCATAAAAACAACCGTGCTGAATGCCATGGTCATACAAATAATCACTCACTCGCTGAATACTGTCTTTGAAATTACAAAAGATTATACCTGGCTGGTTACCCAAGTGACACAAAGCCTTTTCCAAAGTGGCTAACTTATCTTTGGACGGAGAAATAATCGTTTTTACCGTCAGTTGAGCAATTTTAGTGTCGGAATAATCAATGATAGTAGGTTTTCTAACATCCACAAAGTCAGGGATTTGTGTATTATTTGTGGCAGAAGTCAATATCTTTTTGTCCAACACAGGCAACGCTTCCACAATTTCCATCATCTCCTTCTCAAAACCTACTTCCAAAGATTTATCAAACTCATCTAACACCAAAATCCTTACATCATCCACCGCAAAAGTCTTTCTACGCAAGTGGTCGGCTATTCGTCCAGGCGTACCGATAAGTATGGCAGGCGGATGCTTTAATTCTTTTTTATCCTTCGAGATGGGTCGTCCACCGTAAGCGGCATTGGTTTTGTACCCTGTGCCCATGTCTTTGGTGACTTGCCAAATTTGGATCGCCAATTCTCGGGAAGGTACTAAAATGATGGCTTGGACTTCATCACATTTAGGGTCTAACTCCGCAATAATCGGTAACAAAAAAGCCAATGTTTTTCCCGTTCCTGTAGGCGAAAGTAAAATCACTTCATCCACAGCAGGAATAGCTAACTGGGCTTCTTCCTGCATCGGATTCAACTTTTCAATCCCTAACTTTCTTAGTATTTCTTTTTGCTCTTTGATTATTTTTGACATGATGCAAAGGTAGGGAAAAAGTCACTCTTATGCGGATTTGGGTGCCACGGTCTTGCATTCTGTGACCTGGTTGGTAGACAGCCGTACGGGCGTGCCACGGGCGTGCATTCTGTGACCTGGTTGTTAGACAGCCGTACGGGCGTGCCACGGGCGTGCATTCTGTGACCTGGTTGTTAGACAGCCGAACGGCCGTTCGGCTCTACGTGCCCCTGCGTGACCCTACGTGCCACGCTTTTGATTCTAGTAACAATCTTTTCCCTATCTTTGCCGCTATGCCATCACCCAATGAAATACTAAAAAAATACTGGGGGTACGACACCTTTAGACCTTTGCAGAAAGAGATTATTCAATCTGTATTGGACGGTCATGACACCTTGGCTTTATTGCCGACAGGTGGTGGAAAATCTATCTGCTATCAAGTGCCTGCTTTGGTCAAAGAAGGCATCACGGTCGTTATTTCGCCCTTGATTGCGTTGATGAAAGATCAAGTGGAAAATTTGCGCAAGCTAGGCATTAAATCTGAAGCAATTTTTTCGGGGATGCATATTCGGGATATTGACCGCATATTGGACAATTGTGCTTATGGGGACATCCAATTACTCTACCTGTCCCCCGAACGGCTACTCAATTATATGGTCATCGAACGAATTAAAAAGATGAATATCAACCTGTTGGCCGTCGATGAAGCGCATTGCATCTCCCAATGGGGCTATGATTTTCGTCCCCCTTACTTGCAGATAGCAGATATTCGTGAGTTTTTGCCGAAAGGCACTCCCATCTTAGCTTTGACCGCCACCGCCACCGCAGACGTTGCAAAAGATATTCAAGAAAAACTAAAATTCTCTTCCCCAAATGTATTTCAGGGGAGCTATATTCGAGACAATTTGTCTTACTCCGTTTTGTATGTAGATCGCAAAGACGAGAAGCTCGCAGACATCCTAATCAACATAAAAGGTACAGCCATTGTCTATGCACGTAACAGACGCATGACCAAAGAGATCGCCGCTTATCTACAAAAAAATAACATCAACGCAGACTTCTATCATGCAGGGCTCGAAATGACTTTGCGTACCCAAAAACAAGATGCTTGGAAATCAGGCAAAACTAGAGTCATGGTCAGTACCAATGCTTTTGGGATGGGTATCGACAAACCTGATGTCCGCGTGGTCGTACACATGGATTTGCCCGAAAGTCTGGAAGCCTATTATCAAGAAGCAGGTCGCGCTGGACGAGATGGCCAAAAGTCCTATGCCGTACTTTTGTACAACGCTGGCGATCGAAAACATCTAGAATACGTGCATGAGATTTCGTTTCCGTCGATGGATGCCTTGCGACAAACTTATCGCGCCTTGTCCAATTATTATCAGCTCGGAATCGGCACTCCCGAAGGAGCTAGTTTTGAGTTTGATTTTAATATTTTTGTTAAGACCTATCGGCTACATGCGTTGACTACGATGCACGCGATACGCATCCTACAACAAGAAGAATGGTTGGTTTTGTCAGAGAGTTTTTATTTACCATCTTCGATGATGTTTAAAGTAGATCGAGCGGTCGTCTATGAGTATCTACTCCAAAATCCTGGCGTAGAAAACTTACTCAAAACATTGCTTCGAGCTGCACAAGGTCAAGCCTTTCTTAACTTTGTCAACTTGAATGAATCTTCCATCGCTTCCTTCTTAAAAATATCCAAAAAAAAGCTACAACAACAAATTGCCTATATCGCTAAAGCAGGAATTATTGACTACCGTCCACAAACCGAAAACCCACGAATCACCTTCCTTCGTGAGCGCGTACCCGTAGAGAATCTATCCATTGATTTAGAAGCTTTTAACTTTCGTAAAAATAGGCTCTATGAAAGAATAACTAAAGCCATACAATATGCTGAAAATAAGGCATGTAGAAGCCTTTCATTAGTGCAATATTTTGGGGAAGAAACCGACCAAACCTGTGGCATCTGTGACGTTTGTTTAGGACGCCACGAAGCCGATTTATCGCCACAAGACTTTGAACGATACAAGGAAAAAATCATATCTATCTTGGCAGGCAACCCCACCACCGAAAAGATTTTATTTCAATCCTTTTCGTTTAAGCACCACACTAAAGTACGCAAAGCCATATCCTTTTTGATCGACGAAGGTATCCTTGAAAAAGATGGCCACAAATACCAATTATTAACCGATGACTGAGCCACAAAAACATATTATCTGCACAGTCACCAATGACTTGGTTTATGACCAACGGATGATTAGAATATGCACGGCTTTCGTTGAGTTCGGATACAAAGTCACGCTTGTAGGGCGAGAAAAAAAGACGTCCCCACCTTTGACACCAAGAAGCTTTGAGCAAGTACGTTTGAAGGTCTCTGCGGAACACGGCAAGCTATTTTATTATCAATTTCATCGAGCCTTAAAACAGTGGTTGCTTGCGCAGAAAATAGACATTTTATATGCCGTTGATTTGGATACGCTATTGGCTTGCGCCCAAATCAAGCAGAAACTAAAAAACCTAAAACTCATCTATGACGCACACGAGTATTTTACGGAAGTACCTGAGCTCCAAAATCGCCCCGTCATCAAAAAAATATGGGCGCAAATAGCGAAATATGGCATCCCAAAAACAGATAGTTGCATCACCGTTTCCGAGACCTTAGGTGAAGTGCTTTCGCAAAAATACGACAAAAGGTTCCATATCATACGCAATGTCCCCACCTTCAAAACACCGACTGCCCTACCCCAAAATCATCCAAAAATCATATTGTATCAAGGCGTTCTAAATAAAGGACGGGGCATAGAAGCCGCTATTTTGGCTATGCACCAAATCAATGAAGCACAACTATGGCTTGTCGGAATGGGCGACTTAGAAATGCAATTCAAAGAGCTAGTTATTCGAGAAAAACTCTCCCACAAGGTAATATTCAAAGGACACATACCGCCCAATAATCTTCATCAACTCACGCAACAATCTTGGCTGGGTATCAATCTATTAGAAGGGGATAGCCTAAATTATTTTTACTCATTAGCTAATAAATTTTTTGACTATATGATGGCCGCTGTGCCTTCTCTAAACATGAATTTTCCAGAATACAGGCGCATCCTTTCCGAGTACCCTATGGGGCTTTTGCTCTCTGAATTAACACCCGATGCAATCGCCCAACAAATCAACGGTTTAATAAATAATAAAGCAGCTTATCTTCAATTAACTGATGAAGCAAAAAAAGCAAGAAACGTTTTTAATTGGTCTATTGAAAAAAAGAAATTGCTACCAGTTTTGGAAGTTGTACTAGCAAACAATAATTAGAGCCTGGATGCTGGTACGTGGGATGTCGAGCCGAACAGCCAGCAATCGGGTTACTGGAAGCTAGGTCGTGGGATGTCGAGCCGAACGGCCGTTCGGCTGTTTAGCAATCGGGTTGCTGGAAGCAAGAGCGAAGGTCGATTAAGTGACAACTCTAGAAAAATTGATTTAAGTTCATTACCTTTGCTACATGTACCACGAACCCATTACCTTAAATTGTAAAGGACGACTATTGATGCTAGACTCCCCTATTGTCATGGGCATCCTAAATATGACCCCAGATAGTTTTTCGGATGGGGGTCAATTTTTTGCGATTCATCACGCTTTTGCGCAAGCAGAAAAGATGATAAAAGATGGGGCGTCTATCATAGATGTAGGGGGCATGTCGTCTCGACCTGGAGCCCAACTCATATCCCCGCAAGAAGAAATAAATCGAGTCCTTCCTATTATTCAGCAAATACATCAAACCTATCCCGAGACCGTTATTTCTATTGATACTGTTCACGGTGTCGTTGCCGAAAAAGCCATTGAAGCAGGCGCATCAATGGTCAATGACATTTCGGCATGGTCGATAGATTCGAGTATTTTTGATGTGGTAAAGGAGCATCGCGTGCCGTATGTAGTCATGCACATGCGTGGGACGCCCGAAAATATGCAGCATCAGGTGGAATATCAAGATGTTACTCTGGAAGTCCTAGATTTTTTGATTGAGAAAGTCACTTTTTTGCGCAAGCAAGGGCTCGTGGACATTATTGTAGATCCTGGATTTGGCTTTGGCAAGACGCTTACGCAAAATTATGAGCTGCTCAACCGACTTCACGTGTTCAAGATGTTAGAAGCACCAATCATGGCAGGTATTTCACGTAAGTCAATGATTTACAAGCTATTAAATCGCCAACCTTCAGAAGCTTTGGCAGGGACTATCGCACTGAATTGGGTCGCTCTAGAGCAAGGCGCGAAAATTCTACGTGTTCATGATGTGCGAGAAGCAATGGATACCATCCAACTTTTTGAAAAGATACAATTGACCAAACCTAGCTAAATGCACCTTTCGGAAAAAGAAATAGCTTTACGAGCCATTCAGTATCTACGAGAATACTATCGGTTTCGAGATAGACACTTGGATAGTTTTTTTGAGTCCAAAACTAGCCAAGTCACGCAGTCAGGAATCATAGCGGATGGGTATATTAAATTTAAAAAAACGGATGGCAATTATTTTGTGGCGACCATCGAATCTACATCTGTTGCCAAAGAAGAAGAGATAAGATACCGTCGTCTGAATCGTTTGTTGCTATGGGACTCCTTGGCAGCGGGGCTTCTATCGAGTGCCATGCTGATAGCTGGCTTGTACTATGGCAAATATTTAGCCCCTTTTTATGGAGCTAATCATGAATTCTGGAGCATCGTTATACTTAGTATTTTAGTCTTTGGGGCTATTTCTTGGCTCATTTTGTCCCAATTTAGGCGTTACCGCTACATCTATTCTATTGAGCAATTCCGGCAATATTCTGTAGATGAGCAATGGATTGCCTACGACGCTTCCATATTTCCGAACCACAACAATAAATACTTAAAAGAACTCAAAAGACAATGCCTAAAATGGGGTATCGGACTATTAAAAATAGAGAATAACCATACGCACCCCATCATGACTCCATCCCGAGAAGGCGAATTTGGCGTTCGTAAGAAGGCAGAATTTTTTAAAGGTGGCTCTATCGTTCCCAAGCTGTCTGCCAAAGGTTTTACTCAACAAATCATGAAATACCGAAAAGGGGCGTTTAACCAGTTCTTTTTAATGGCAATTGGGCTTTTCATCATCGGATTGATTTTTTCTAAATTCCACAAGGAGTCACCCTATTCTTACTGGGACAAAGAAAGACTCATCAAACAAGCGGAAATAGTCGATGAAATAGGCCCTGAAGAATATGTCGCTTGGGTAAAACCAGAGTTTGTCATTCCTTTTAATGATAAAGTAAAACCGTATCTCCATCAAGATGTAACCATCTTTGTACAACACCACCAATCATCCCCTAAAGCACCCAAAGTATTTGTTTTAACAGACAATAATAAACTAAAACACCTAAATCAAAAAGCTCCTAAAACTTGTAAAGGAATCCCCGGAAGCGTAGGCGATGACTTTATCATACAGCTAGGAGCTTACCGAAAATTGCCCAACGCCAAGCGCCGTGTAAAACTACTCAATGAAGCAGGAATCACGGCAGATATCTACTCTTGTGGATGCCTAGGATCTAATACCCGCTTAAATTGTGTCCTTTACATCCACGCCTACAATAACCCTGATATAGCCTACAAGAAAATGAAAACCTTTGAAAAAATGCTTACTAACAACAATATCTCTGTCGAAGAAATCTGGCTCCGGTCTGTAAAAGAGCTTTAGGGTTTATGGATTTTTGGGGGCATGGGGGCATGGGTTCAAAGGTTCAAGGTGAAAGGTTGAAGTGAAGCCCCATGAAATAGGTTGCGCATGACCCAATACCTAAAAATATGAATAACTTTATTTGTTAAAAATCCGCCGCCCGTTACACCGCTAAACCGCTACACCGTCATACCGCTATACCGCTACACCGTCACACCGCTATACACCGCTACACCGCTTAACCCCTAAGCAGCTACAAAAAAAAGAGCAATCCAAAAAGGATTGCTCTTTTATACCGTTATAAAAAATGCTTACTTCTTAGTTAGCTACTTTCTTTACACTATTCTTTTTGTCATAAGAAGATTGAGTAGCTTTTGGCGCCATTGGATTCCATCCTTTGGTCAAATCCACTACAGAAGCAGAAGCGATAAAGATAGAAGAGTAAGTTCCAAAGATGATACCCCACATGATTGCGAAAGCAAATCCTTTGATACTATCTCCACCAAAAATCAAGAGAATCAAGATAACAATCAAAGTAGTTACAGATGTAATCAATGTTCTACTCAAAGTACGGTTAATTGCTAAGTTGAAAACTTCTTTCTTGGTTGTACCGCGATGCTCGTCAATAAACTCCCGAATCCGGTCATATACCACCACGGTATCGTTTACGGAGTATCCAATTACCGTTAAAATCGCTGCCACAAATGCCTGGTTAATCTCCATTGAGAAAGGCATCAAGTGCTCCAAAATCAAGAACATACTCAAGGTAGCCAAGACATCATGGAATAACGCTATAACCGCGCCCATACTAAATTGCCATTTGCGGAAACGAATCGCTAAGTAGATAAAAATCAATAACAACGCGACGAAAGCCGACTTGAAAGAGCTGGAACGAATATCATCCGCAATCGTCGGCCCAACTTTACTAGAACTGATAATCTTAGTACCTGTAGAAGACACCTTCTTAAACTCATCTTCACTGACCTTACCACCAGCTATAGCATTCACCCCTTCATATAACTTATGCGTCACCTTATCAATCGCATCCTTATCAGGAGAGTTAATCAAGTATTTTGTAATAATGTTAAACGTGTTGTCGGTACTCACGACTTTTACGGTAGGCTCAGACTCAAATTGATTGGTCAACTGCTTACGCAAAACATCGGCATCCACATTCACGCCTTTATCAAACTTCACCGTGTAAGAGTATCCACCCGTAAAATCGACCCCTAGGTCAAATCCACGTGTAAAAAACAATCCTGCCCCTATCAAGATAATCACCGAAGAAAAGATATATCCATATTTGCGCAAGCCGATCCAGTCAATATTTACATTGGTCATGATATTTTCTGACCAACCATAGCTAAAACTAGGTTTTTTGCCTTTTTCAACCCACCAATCAACAATTAATTTGGTTAAGACAAGCGCCGTTAGCATAGAACTCAAAATACCAATAATCAATACCACCGCAAATCCCTTAATCGGTCCAAGACCAAAATAAGATAATACCATCGCCGTCAATAAAGACGTGACATTGGCATCAATAATGGCCGAATACGAATGTTTAAATCCATCTGCAATAGCATTTTTGATGGACTTGCCATCATTTAACTCTTCTCGGATACGCTCATAGATGATTACGTTAGCATCTACAGCCATACCCAAAGTCAATACAATCCCCGCAATACCTGGCAAGGTCAACACCGTACCATAGGAAGCCAAAGCACCAAAAATAAAGAACATATTGGCGAGCAAGGAAATAATCGCAACAATACCTCCAAAAGCATAGTAAAGTGCCATGAATAATAGCAATAATACAAATGCTAAAGCCACAGAGTTAAAACTTTTAGAAATATTATCTTTTCCTAACGAAGGCCCGATTAATTGCTCTTCAATAATCCTAATCTCCGTAGGTAACTTACCCACTTCTAGGATGTTGGCTAGCTCATTGGCATCTGACACCGTAAAATTACCGGAAATCTGAGTATTCCCACCCAAAATCGCACTTTGTACGCTAGGAGATGATACGACTTCATTATCTAACGCTACAGCGACTTCTCTTTTTCCATTATTAAAAGCCTTAGAAGTCATCTCCCCCCAAGCCTTTGCACCCGCGTTGTCCATTGCCAATGTGACAAGAATTTCACCTGTGGTAGGATTAGAGCTTGTCGCCGCATTCGTTACGTGATCTCCTTCGAGTGGCGCTGCATTTTTGCCATAAGGCTTTTTGATGGCATATAACATATAAGTATTCTTGCCATTTTCATTGTCATAAGGCTTATAAGACCACATGAATTTTAAATCCTGTGGAAATAAAGCCTTTACTTCCTTACGATTTAATAGCTTTAGAATTTCTTCTCTTTGATTTTTGTTAGCATATCCCATTATTGGAGATGCAGGCAGCTGACCATTTTGCGTCACAGCCAATTGAAAATTGGTCAACAAAGGCCCGATATCCTGCCCTGGTCGCTCCGTGACTGTCCAGACTGAATCTATTACATTACCTAAAGAGTCAAACTGTGGAGTCAATACACTATCTTTTTGTGCTGCAAGCGTTTTACCGCCCCCCATTGTTTCTTTCAACTTAGTGTCTGCCGCCACAAAAGCATCCGCAATACCTGGATCATTTAAGCGATATGTATCCCAAAACTCTAATTTTGCCGTAGTTTCAAGGTAATTTCTCGCCCGTTCGGGGTTTTCGATACCTGGCAACTCAACAATAATCAAGTTTCTGCTTTCATCCAAAGATAGATTAGGCTGAACGACCCCCAATTTATCGATACGCTTACGCAAACGATCAAAAGTCAATTTAACCGCATCATTTGATTTTTCTCGCAAGAGATTCAACACATCAGCATCCGAAGACTTAAAGCTGATATTATCTCTAAGAGACTCATTCCTACTAAAAAGGTCAGCTAACTTTACACCATTAGAATTTTTGGCGTAAGCCGCTTCAAATGCATCTATAAAATCGCCTCCATTAGCCATAGCCGCTTGCGCAATATCCAGCGACTTTACAAAGCCTGGATCTGGACTATCCCCACTTTTGGACAATTCAAGAAAAAACTTCTTCAAGTCTATTTGAAGAATAACACTCATTCCGCCTTTCAAATCCAACCCCAAAGCCAATTGCTGTGCTTTTAGGTCATTGTAAGTGAATTTTTTTAGTAAAGGGATGTTAAGCGCAGTCTCCGTAGAAGCGGAATCCAAAAACTGACTCCGATACTTCTTGTACATCGAATCAATCTGGATAGGATCCGTATATGATGCAACGTGCTCATTCGCAAATGCTTTGGCCTTTCTCTCTACTTTGTTGGTAGGAATAATTAATAAGTACTGGTATATGCAGACAATCGTCAACATCACCAATAATACTTTGAACAATCCTTTAGTTTGCATTCGTAAAAAACTTTTTTCAGAGTTGATTTTTTTCTTTGCCTTACGTTTTATTCATGCTTTCGCAAAAAAGGAAAGAGCCCCAAAACAAAATGAATAAATCATCTCATAACAGGCTAAAAATGAATAAATTACGAAAAAAGAGCTCAAAAAAGAAAAACAGATCAACTTTTCATCTGTTGCCAAAAATTTGGCGTAAAATATATTTTGTGGTTCACTTTTTCAAAAGTAGCGCAAATATAGGGGTTTTACCCAATTAATACCTAAAATGTTGCAGGTTGTTTTTAAGCTATTTTCAAAAAACAACAAAGCAATTGCCATCCGACCTTTCTAGGGGCCTGCTTTTTCTGAGTTTCGCCTTCCAAAATCCATTAATTTAAGCCAAAATTAAGAAAACCAATGAGTTATAGGTAAAAATAACCTTGAAAATGTTTATCTTTGTTCAGATTATTGACTATTTCTTTGTCAATTTTCTTTTTACTTCATAAAAAATTCAAAAAATGGGTCTATTTGACTTCCTTAAGAAAAACAAAAAAGCGAACGTACCTACTCCTCCTAAGCCTGATGTCAGCGCCAAAGCGGATGAGATGATTCGTCAACAAAAATTAATGGTCATTGAAAACACCGTGGCGACTTTAGGTCTAGACATCGAAAACCTGAATATTGATTTCTACAATAATACAGTAACAATCACAGGATTAACAAAGTCTGACGATGACCGGGACGCTATCATTAATGCTTTGAATGCAGTTGATGGAGTTTATAGCGTAGATAACCGCTTAGAAGTAGCCGCTCCAACTTTTGAAGTTTATACCATCAAAAAAGGGGACTCTTTGTCCAAAATTGCCAAGCACTACTATGGTGATGCCATGAAATACAAAGAACTTTTTGAACTCAACAAAGATGTCTTGAAAGATCCTAATACTATTTTTCCTGGACAAGAGATTAAGATTCCTAAGGAATTATAAAACCCAATAGCTAGTATGTACTTTCTAAAAGGAGTACAAAACATAAAAAAAAGCCTTTCAGATTGCTCTGAAAGGCTTTTACTATCTTATCTCAAAAGAAATTAATTGCCTGCTTTTTTCCACCCCAAATAACCACCTTTTAGGTTATAGAGATGCTTAAAACCCATAGATTCCATTATTTTCACAGCTTTACCACTGCGTCCACCAGAGCGACAATAAACTAAATAAGTCTTATCCTTATCTAATTTTTCAATCTCCGACTTAAAGTTTGGGCCAGTCACATCGATGTTTTTTGTGGTCCCCTCGATAGCCCCAGCTTGGTTCTCTCTCGGTGTACGTACATCAATTAGTTCTCCTGTATTTTTGCTCATCAAATCCTTAAAGGTTGTTGCATCTACATGAGTTACAGCCCCTATGGTCTTAGAAGTCTGAGATGCACCACCAGTATTGGTTGTATTCTTGGCAGTAGTATCACCGCAAGAAGATAAAGACACTATGCTAAAAATAGCAACTGCTAGAAATAATAACTTTTTCATAGTGCTTAGTTTAGAGCCGCAGCCATTGCTTGAACACCGCCTCCATTATATACCTCTAGTCCTTGTCCTTCTAAAAAGCTCTTAGCACTACCGGCACGTCCACCGCTTAGACAGTAAACAATCACAGGCTTATTAAAAGCTTTGATTTTTTCAATTTCATTACCAATTACTTGAAGTGGTATGTTGATGGCATTCTCGACATGACCTTGCCCAAATTCATCTGGAGTACGTACATCAATTAATACCGCTCCATTTTGAACCAATTCTTTGTAGTTGACATCATCCATGCCACCACCAAACATTCTACCAAAAAAACTCATAATCTCGATTTTTTTTTGTGTGAGTAAATAATTTACTGCAAAGATGATGGTCGGCAGCTGCCGAATGTGTGATTTTCGTCACTTAGTATTAGATTTCATCTATTTGGCTTCCGCAAAATACTGATTTCGTTGCTTTTTTGGTGATTGCTAGACAGCCGAACGGCTGTTCGGCTCTACGCGCGTATACTGTAACCCGATTGCTAGACAGCCGAACGGCCGTTCGGCTCTACGCGCATTCTGTAACCCGATTGCTAGACACCCGAACGGCCGTTCGGCTCGACTTCCCACGATTTAGAAACTAGTAACCAGCATCCAGCTTCTAGTAACCAGTCACGAGTTTCCAGCTTCTAAAAACCGATTGCTAGACAGACGAACGGCCGTTCGGCTCTACGCTTCGCTCCCACTCGTACCCTACTATATTCCGTTCTTTGGAACTAAACTCTATACCGATG
>CAMZKG010000144.1 GCA_947311105.1 uncultured Saprospiraceae bacterium | reverse complement strand
GTCGGAGGCGTGGCAGGCTACGTCGGAGTATTGTTTTTTTACCGAACCATTGTTAAAGATTTCGCAAAATTTTATTCTGTGAGACCAATTTTTAGGCTGGTTTCAATTGCACAGTTGCACAACAAAAAAGGTTTAAGAAACCCTAGTTTTACTCTACTTGCTTTGTATTTTCATCTTTCATGCTTTTCCTTGGCAAAGTTTCTCAAACCGCACAATTGCAGCAAATAAAGTTTTGCTTCATTCCTTACCGAAACTTGGTTAGGTTGTTACAAGTCAGTCTTGACAATTAGCTTAATTCATCCAAATAATATGTCCATTGCCAAGAATCAAACGTCCCCCCAGTAGTCCCCATTTGCCTTTTTGCGCAAGCGGATAATTTAGGGGCTTTAATTCTAAGGCGTTTTGATAAAGAGATATCTGACCTTTTTGGTCTAGGACGAGTAGTCGGTTGCCCGAAAATTGAAAGTCGCTGTATTCGCCACTAAGGATTTTCTGCAAAGATTCTCCAATCAAAGAGATTTTATAGATATTCCCTTTTGCCGAAAGGCAGTAAAGGTTTTCTTTATTGACTAGCATCTTGATGACAACAAAGGGCTCATCGGAGAGTAGATTGATTGGGAAAGTACGGATGGGCGTGTGGCGGTCTTTGGCTATTTGCGCAAGCTGCATGTCGGAAGCATCATAGACCCAAAGTTGCTTGTTGCCTGCGTTACAGGCTGCGGTTACATTGTTGAATCCCCAATCTCCCAAGTTGATTTGGGAGATCGGGTTCAGTGTTCGGTCAAGAAGGACGATGGCTTGGAAGTCTTGGTAAAAACAGACATTAGCTAACGGATTGCTTGCATCAATCGACGAAATAGCGCCGAGCCTAGAATTGGAATATCTAAATTCGATTTTGTAGTCTGTATTGAGCTTGATTAATTCGTCATCAGGAGATACCATATATAAGGCGTCAAATCGATCAATGGTGAATTGTGTGTGTATAAACTGTATCGAATTCGATGAAATTGACGTTGCGGCGTTTTTATTTTGCGCAAGCTGACTAGAAGAGCCGCAGGCACTAAGGGTAAATAGTGCGAGAGTCAGACTCAAAAAAATGAATTTGTATGTCTTTTCCATCAAATACAGCATAAGAGTATTGGCTTAGCCATTCGCCTAAGTTGATATAACGGCTTTTGCCATTGTTTAGTGTTAGGTCGATGGGGATGTGGCGATGTCCAAATACAAAATAATCGAAAAAGGTTTCGTCCAGCTTTTGATTGGCATATTGAGCCAGCCATTCTTTGTCTTCACCTAGCCAGTGGTTGACGCTTTCATGTTTTTGTGCCGCTCGGCTCTTGCGAGACCAATAGGATGCGATACCAACCCCCAAATTAGGGTGGATTCTGGCAAAAAGCCATTGGCAGATGGGATTGGCAAAGATTTTTTTGATGAATTTGTAGCCGTGGTCGCCAGGGCCTAGACCATCTCCATGCCCAATTAAAAACTTTTTGCCTGAGATGTTAATACTTTTTGGCTTGCGCAAAATAGGTATGCCGAGCTCTTCTTCAAAATATCGAAACATCCACATGTCATGGTTGCCAATAAAAAAAGTGATGGGAATACCCGCATCAGTCAATTCTGCTAGCTTACCGAATAGGCGCGTGTAGCCTTTCGGAATAACCTGCTTGTATTCAAACCAAAAGTCAAAGACATCGCCCAAAAGATAGATATGTGCCGCATCGTCTTTGACAAAATCCAGCCAGCGCACAATCTTTTGTTCTCTCTCTGTCGAAGAAAGCAGCCCTGTCGCGCCTAGGTGAAAATCAGATGCAAAGTAGGTTCTTTTTGCCATTGGGCAAATATACGAAAGTCTTGCTGTTTGGTTAGTATGGGGTGGGGTGGCTTGCATCATAAAAAACGGTCATAGATAAAAAAAATCAAAAAAAATTTGACATCAAATAAATTTACGCCTATCTTTGTAATTCATCCAAAGGATATTCTTTAGATTTGGATTCTAAGCAGAATATAATTTGGTTTTCGTTAAGTCGATGTTAATAAGATTTGAAAAATTTGCATTTTTTGAATATTGGCATTATCTTCGCACCATAATCAATAACGGCAATCTTGCCACTCAATTAAAACCTGACAGAGTATAAGTATTAGTTCTACATTTTGAATTTGGATTTTTTTACTAAAATGTTAGACCTATGCAGTATGCACCGATGACTGATCAGGAGTTGATTGCCCTATACCTGAAGGGAGATGAAAAAGCTTTTAGCCTATTACTAGGACGTCACAAAGCAAAGATTTACAGTACTATTTATTTGTTTGTTAAGGATCACGCTCTTGCGGAAGACATCTTTCAAGATGTATTCATCAAGATTATTGATACCTTGCGTAAAGGAAAGTACAACCACGAAGGCAAATTTGTCCAATGGGCGTCGCGTATCGCCTATAATATGTGTGTGGACAACTTTCGTAGAAATAAAAGACGTGCGCACATTCGCCCAACCGAAGAATTTGACATTTTTGATGTCTTGCAAAACTCTGAACCTGGCTCCGATGAGCTGATGATTAAGAGTGAAACTCATGCAAAGATTAGAAAATTGGTCGATTTATTGCCCCCAGAGCAGAGAGAAGTGGTCATCCTAAGACATTATGCCGATATGAGTTTTAAAGAAATTTCCGCTCTTACCAGAGTGAGTATTAATACGGCCTTAGGTCGGATGCGTTATGCGCTGATTAATATCCGTAAGATTATGGAAGAAAGAGAAGTCGTTATCTAATATTCGTCAAGGTGCTACAAAAAAAGCAGGTGTGATGAATTTCACACCTGCTTTTTTATTGGCAAATTAGGTGCATCTTTATATTAGCTTGCGCAACGCCATAATTGTTCCGACATGTAGCCCTTCATGAAAATTATTGAATTTGATACCGTCTTCGATGCTTTGAAGTGTTACATTGAAGCTAGTCGTGTAGCTTTTGTATGTTTTAAACAGCCCATTTTTGTAGTCAGCTATTGATTTTTCCGGAAGGGAGATGAGTAATTCCTTGATTGTATTAATTTCATTTTCGCCAATCGACTCACCTGGCTTGCTACCTTTTTGGTACTTTTTAACCATATTGGCGGGGATTAGCATTTCTTTTTCCGAAAGGTTGTACCATAAGAGCTGCTGTGTGACCACCAAATGTCCCATATTCCAGATAAGATTATTCTTAAATCCTTGCGGAATATGATTGAGTTGAGCAGGGTTGAAGCTGTTGATAAAATCTAAAGTTAGCTTCCGTGAAGCCATAAGTGTGTCGAATTCATTAGTCATTTTTTACCATTTTGGGGTGGAGTGATAAACAGCAATGAAAATCATTGCCATTTTGATAGGGTCAGTAATTTCATCTGAAAGTGTGTCAAAAATGTCCCAATCCCTAGGGTCAGGCTCATGGGTCATGTAAATTTCAAAATCTCCAAGCTTCGTTTCTTGGAGTTTCCATTCGTAGGGTAAATTGTGCCATTTACTAACCAAGGTGTAGGAGTTGGTGTTGTCAGTAATGCGCCATCTTGTAGGGTCATCTTTCCAAACAGTGCGTATGGTAATCACTTGACCTTGACATCTTAATTCCCATTGATTAGGGTCGTCTTTCCATTTCATTTTTATTTGACCTATTTCGTCTCCGATGGAGAAGACCCATTCGGTCCAGTCCTGGTCTAGCGGCCATTGGATGCGCATCTCGCCAGTAAGGTCTTCATCTTCGGTGTAAATGGTCCATTCTGAAAAGGAATCTGCCCAATTGGTACTGAGTCCAATCACATTTTGGCTGTGAGCAGAAAGACTAAAGGCAAGAAAAAAGCCCAGTATTTTTAGGTGTTTCATACTATAAGAAACGCTTAAAATTGGGCGCTAGTATTTGTGTAGCTATTTAGCTATCCGCTGATTTTACCCTAAAATGTCCTTTTTGTTATTTTTTCATCACGTAGTCTAGCTGCGAGATGAAAAAATAGCAAAAATATCCACAAAGATGCTTATTCTTTGCCAAAAAAATAGGAGCGTCTAGCAGCGTCTAGCAGTTGCGTATTTGTTTAAAAAGGTAAATCGTCATCTTCAATCACCTGCTGGGAAGGAGCTTCGGAAGCGTCAGGAAATGGCGCTTCGGTTGCCGGTGCCGGTGGAGCTTGCGGAGCTGCGGTTTCTGCAGAAGTCTTTTCAAGACGCCAAGCATTAAGGTTTGTGAAAAACTTTTCATTCCATTCTCTGCCCCGAAGGTCAAAAAAGACTTTGATTTCGTCTCCTTCTTGATAGGCATCAAGAATGTCACAACGGTCTTGAACCAGTTGAAACTTAATCATTTGTGGATAATTTCCGTCAGGAATCTCAATCACAAACTCCCTAGCTCGGAAAGTTTGGGTTTTATTTTCGGTGTTGAATTTTTTATAGAGTTTGCCGACTACTTCAAAGGACATAGAAATCTCGATTAGATGATTGAAAATATTTTCACCTGCAAAGGTAGGGGAAATGTTTCATTTTTTTGCACAAAAATGATGGATTTTTATTCAGGGTTGTTTGTGTGTATATAACAATATATTTGCAGAAAATTAAATAAATCTATTAAGTAAATTGCAAAAATGTATGCCTTAAAAGTAGCTGATAATGAGAAGTTTAAGAATGGATTTGTAATTAATTTGTATTTTTCAATAACATTGCTTTTGTTTGGCAAGTATTTTGTTATAACATAATGGATAATTCTAATTTGAATTTTTACCAAAGCATACTGATTGTGATAATTTTGAAGAAATTTTGTAAGATGAAGAAGTTTACCCCTGCCTTTTTGCTATTATTTTTTTGGGTCTCTGTGGTGTCTGCACAGCAGAAAATAACAGATGATGCTGGATTGGGCATTGCTCCCCATGTATCTGCTCTTTTGGACTTGGATAGTAAGTCTAAAGGGTTGTTATTGCCACGAATGACTGATAATCAACGAGATGGCATCCCACAGCCTGCTCATGGTTTGGTTATTTTTAACACATCCGAAAATTGTATTCAGGTGAATAATGGCGTCCCATCCCTTCCAAAATGGGAGTGCGTAGTGCATGGAGATGTGACGCAGGATTTGACGGGTGCTTCCTTGACGGGGACTATTCTGCAAATTGACATCCAAGATGGATCTTCTACATCTGTGGATTTATATTCTTTAATCGCTACTTTGGATACTAGCAATACTAATGAATTAAACCATTCGGTTGAGCTTGATGGTAGATTGCTAAAGATTACCGATGCTGGTGGAACCTTGGTGGTGGATTTATCGTCCTTGGAAGTTTTGACTTCATTGAAATTAAATGCTGATGGTAAAACCTTAGAATATAAAGACGAGGATGGATCGGTTAATACTATTGACCTAGCATCCGTTATCGATAATTTTGAGACAGTCACTTCCGCAAATGTGAATCCAACAACAGGTATCTTTACTTATGTGGATGAAGATGGGGTTTCAAATACTTTAGATTTAACAGCAGTCATCAAGGCGCAAGAAACTTTAACCACCTTTGTCTTAAATACAGACGGTAAGACCTTAGAGTATAAAGATGAAAAGGGTAACACAAACACGGTTGACCTAGCTGCAGTCATCGATAATTTCGAGACAGTCACTTCCGCAAGTGTAAATCCAGTAACAGGAGCCTTTACGTATATAGATGAAAATGGCACCACGAATACACTAGATTTAACAGCAGTCATCAAAGC
>CAMZKG010000143.1 GCA_947311105.1 uncultured Saprospiraceae bacterium | reverse complement strand
TTGAGCTTACTCCGAAAAGTCGTTGTAGTCTCTAACTAAGGAATGGAGCAAAACTTTATTTGGTTCAATTGTGCAACCGTGCAATTGTTCAACTGAAACCAGCCTAAAAACTGATATCACAGAATAAAATTTTGCGAAATCTCCAAATAAAAGAGGACATTGACTTTTCGGAGTGGACTCAACACATGAAGCGCACCAAATAGAATTTTTTCACAAAACTTAAAGCAATGAACAAGAAGTACTTTTTTTCGCCCTTGAAGTCGTTATTTATACTAGCAGTAATTTTTGCTACTGCTAGTATCTTAATGTCCTATTCGCCCCAGCCCCCCATCGGAAAAACGGGTGCGCCAGGTGAATCGAACTGCGCATCATGCCATACTACGCCTAGCGCCGATTATGGTGGATTTATCTCTTTGAGCGGCTTACCCGCAGAAATCATTGGAAATCAGACCTATACGCTTACGCTAAATGTCGTTTCGACTAATGTTCGTCCAGAAGTTGGTGGCTTTCAATTAGCAGTTTTAGACTCTGCCAACACCAATGCTGGCAACCTTGAACTTATCAACTTTGTTAACACCAGCTATCAAACCGACTCTACAGGCAAGCAATATGTAGGGCACAAAAACGCTATGCCTTTTGGCAATTCGGACACCATTGCTTGGACATTCCGTTGGACAGCGCCACCTACAGCTACTTCAGTCGTTTTTTACTCAGCAGCACTTTTAGGTAATAACCAAGGAGATAATGACGGAGATACTCCATTAATTTTTGCGGAAGCGCATACCACATCTGCGCCATTGAGTATGGAAGTCGTGATAAACAGTGTGTCTAATCCAGCCTGCCACAATGGCTCCAATGGAGTGGCTCATGCTGCTGTCCTAAATGGCACACAGCCCTACTCCTATATTTGGAGCACTGGCGATACTATTGCTTGGGCTTATAATTTATCGGCTGGCACGCACAGTGTTACAGTAACCGATGCAAATAATCAAATCGCTAGCCAATCCGTCACTATCGAACAACCAGATGAAATTGTTCCCGAAATAACCGCATCTAGCCTAATTATACCCTGCGGCGGAAGCGTCACCTTACACGGAAGCGCTACTGGAGGCAGTGGCCCGCTGACTTTGTCGTGGAATACTGGCGCAAGCGATGTCGACTCTATCGTAGTGACATCAAGTGGCTATTACTGTCTGGTAGCGACGGATTCGACTCAGTGTCAAGCCAATTTTTGTGTAGGCGTAAATCAGGATCAAGAAGGAATTTTTTGTAATGGTCTATCCGCCGATACTATAACCTGCGCGCAGCCGACAACCTATTTGCATCCTGGTGTAACTTCTATTGATACGATTAGCTATAGTTGGACTGGTCCCAATGGCTTTACGTCAACGGATACGGTACCGCAAATAACCGAAGGAGGCATTTATACGCTAGTAGCGAGCATCCCTACGGGCTGTAGCTGTTCATCAAGTATGGAAGTCGTTGCATTAACGGATTTTGAGCTACAAATCACCGAATTAACCCCAACCACGTGTTATGATTCCGAAGATGGCGCCGTAGATGCTGAAGTTTTAAGTGGTGAATACCCACCTTTCAGTACCATACCAGCCAATTTTTCGGGTGACTCTTTAAGCCAAGGCGCCTACTCAGTCACGGTAACCAATGCGGTTGGCTGTTCGACGGTAGTAGATTTTACTATTCCTGGTCCTGATTCTATTTGGGTCAATCTTGACTCTATCCATGGCTCCAACAATGTGGATGAATTGGGTTTCATTAATATCACCACCAATGGGGGCTCCACCCCCTACCAATGGTCTTGGACTTATAACCAAGATTCAAGCATTATAGCTACCAGTGAAGATATTAACAGCTTATTATCAGGTAGTTATAGTGTCGGCATCATAGACACAAATGGCTGCCAATACAATTTTGGGCCTTATGAAGTAGAGCATCTTGTTGGGCTACAGGATGTTATATTTGCGCAATCTTTGGCTATTAGCCCTACTCCTGCGAGTGATTTTATTACGCTTACGCAAAATGATTTTCAGCCCGCAAAACCTTTATCCGTTCAAATCTTTACGCTCCATAACCGCCTTATCGGTCAGTATCATTTTTCTGAAAAGGAAAACATAATTGACATAAGTCATTTACCGACAGGTCTTTATCATGCGATTATTCAAAAAGACGGTAAAATCGCTGTAAAGAAAATAGTCATCCAAAAGTAGAAGCGAAAAAAAAAAATTACGATTTTAGGTTTATTTTCTGCCCAAAATAAGGGCAACTCCAACGTTCAAAAAAGAAGGTCAACAAAACGTTGACCTTCTTTTGAAAGTTATTGGTATGCGTCCGAGCAACCAGATTCTTCTTTTCTCAAACTCGTGAAAGAAAAAGAGAAAAAAGAAGGGAGCGAATTAATACCACAACGGCATTGTTGCCCTGTTTGTAAACAGGGCAAAATGATTCCCTTTGAAGAAATACCAAGAATACGCTCACCAGCAGGACACTTGCCATCTATGCTCTCTTCTCTATTACTATAATAGTGCCTTAAATCCACTAAGTTAGCGGTCTAACTATGCCTATTTTCAAACAAAAACAAGCTAAAAGTCTTTTCAAGACA
>CAMZKG010000142.1 GCA_947311105.1 uncultured Saprospiraceae bacterium | reverse complement strand
TATTCAAAATCGAAGAAGACCAGAATATTGCGCTCCCGAAGCTCAAACAGAAATAGTGGCGGAAGCAGTGGAGATGCGTTTCTGCCGTTAACGATAGACCACAAATTAATGCATGAACCGCAAGCAATCACCCCACAACCGCCAAAAAATAGGTAATGTGGATGAACGACCGATCCCGCAGGGTCGAGTGCGGCAGCCGCTCGAAGGGAGAGAACGGCGGTAGCCGCAAAAGCACGCAACGCACTTTCGACCACGGTTTTGGGACAACAAGCAAGGACGGTTAATCAGCTAAAAAGAATGACTAAGCAAGGAAGTAAATTAATCACAACACCCAAAAATTTCCTTTTGAGATTCTTGATTTTTTGGTTCGTTTTGCATCAAGGCAAAATGAACATAAAGAAATAACGTTTATTTTATGCAACTCAGCCAAAAACATAACTTGCATTAAATAGAAAAAAGCCCGTGTTTATAGGGGTAGTTGCTTCTTTTTTGCCAAAATAATGACCGAACCATTGTAATATCTAGCATCTCAAAAAAACCTATCTTTGCGCCATGGAACCAATCAAACACAAGATCCTATTGGTGGATGACGACTTATCGGTCTTAGACTTTTTATCGTATAATCTTGAAAAAAAAGGATTTGAAGTGCAAACAGCGACCAACGGTCATGAAGCCCTAGCTGCGGGTGTATTATTTTTGCCTGATATTATTGTTTTGGATTGGATGATGCCTGAGATGGATGGGCTCCAAGCCTGTCAACAATTTAGAGCAAATCCTATTTTTGATCAATCCACCATAGCCTTTCTCACCGCCAAGGATGATGATTTTAGCAAAATCGAAGGATTTCGGGCAGGTGCCGATGACTTTATCCACAAAAGCATCAAACCTTTGGTATTTGTCGCTAAAATAGAAGCTTTGCTTAGGAGAAAACAATTAGCATCTTCTCAAAAAGAAGTAATTTCAATTTATGACCTAGAAGTGTTTCCACAAAAAAGAATGGTCAAGAAAGCCGGAAATCTGGTTGATTTGACCAAGATTGAATTCAACCTTCTCCTCCTTTTTCTCTCCAACAAAGACAAAGTTTTTTCCCGACAAGAAATACATGCAGCCATCTGGGGCTCCGATGTCATCATCGGTGACCGCACGCTAGATGTACATATCCTCAACTTGCGTAAAAAAGTCGGCAAACTAGTAATCCTAACTAGTAAAGGCATCGGCTATACGCTAGGCTAAAATCCAGCAGCACAGACGAACGACCGTTCGTCTCAACATCCCATGCTCTAGACGATTGCAGCACAGACGAACGACCGTGCGTCTCAACATCCCATGCTCTAAAATCTAGCAACTAGAATCAAGCCTCCAGCAACCCGTTCGTCTCAACATCCCAGCCGCAATCAAAAGCAAAATATACTCCAATACAATAATGTCGTAATGCTCATCCATCGCTCCTCCCCAATAATGACTATAACTCAAATAAATCAAACCCGACCATATCACGCCAAGCCACTGCTTGGACATGACACTCAATACAAAAACGGGCAGTACGTACCAAGGATGCACAATAGCCGAATTAAGCAAATAAACACTCCATACCAAAGTCATATTCTTGACCAATTGCCGTTCATCCATCACCCTTTGCCGCAAGGTCAACCACACGATCACCCCAACAGTTAACACGTTGGTTACCAAGCCAATACGCCAATTATTTGGCGCAAGCCACTTCAACAAATAAAAGACACTCGCATTAAATTCAAAAGACTCAAAATATAACCAAATACTATCCATCAAATGATTCAAAGACCCCATCCAAAAAAACGGCAGCCATAGCACCATATTAATCCCAACCGCCCATCCAAGCAGCAGATACATCTGCTGTTGCACAGACGAACGGCCGTTCGTCTCCATGCCAACATCCCCATCTAGCGCAATCTTCTTCTGGCCATCAACATTCCCCCAAAAATAGCCCCCAATTAAAGGCAAAAGCATCAAAGGCAACAGCTTGGTCGCAATCGACAGCCCAATACCAATACCTGCTAATCGACCATCCTTTTTGCGCAAGCCATAAATACCTAAAATTAAAAATAAAACCATCAACCCTTCAAAATGCCCATTGCCTGCAATCTCCAAAATAACCAAAGGATTCAAAGCATAAAAGACACTAAGGCCAGCAAATTCCTTTGCCTTTCGCAAAAACCAAAGCATCGCTATCTCTCCCAAGACCAAAACAGATTTTAACACCAACACAGCCCCAAAAATACTCGACGACAGCTTGGCAGACATCCAAAAAACCGCTTGGTGGATGGGCGGATACACCGTATAATTATCCGCATAAGTTAAATTATGCAGCTCTTGATTAATCCCAACGGGTGGATTAGACATGGCCATCCATTCGCTAGGTCGCAACGCAAAAGGATTTTGCCCAGCAACCAACAATCGACCATCCCAAATAAAACGATACACATCATTAGATAATTGCGGAAGCGAAAAAAGTACTATCAGCCGCAAGGATACCCCAAGCCAAAACACCACTTTCTCAGACAAATCTTGCTGAACTAACCAAAGGTATATTCCGAAAGCCAACCCATACAGACCCATCAATAATAAAAATTGCTCCCTTGGCACAAACCAAGCCATCCACCCCTCAAGGACACTCAAAAGAAACAGACCAAATGTATTTTTTTTTGTCATGGCGCAAAATAAAAACTCCTGAGCAAAGATGCTCAGGAGTTTATCACAAAATATATCTAACGGACAATTCTAAATAGTAGGATCCGCAGGAGTATTTGAGTTATTCAAGCGCTCATCAGCTGGATAAGGGTAGAAATTTCTATTTCTCTCCGTATTGTAATTAATAGTATCTATCACTGGTGGTGCTGGACGCCCCAACCGACGACTATCCTCCAAGCCTAAGCCCGTCAAATAAAGCTCTATCCGACGATTTTTATAAATCTCATTTAACAAAGCTTGCTTGTCGTTATTGGCGGTAAAAGTATCGCCTAGCCCTGCTCCAATGCCCAAGACATCAGAAGCCGCATCTTTATTTCTAACAAGATTTAAGTACAGCTCAGCGTTAACGAAGTCATCCTTATTGGCATAAGCTTCAGCCTTAATCAAATTGGCTTCAGAAGGATAAACAACAGGAATCCCTGCTGCTGCATAATTAAAAAATGGAGCGACTAAGCTATCCACATGATAGTTGTTTCCAAGCTTATCAACACCGCCTAGATAAAAACCTACCCGCATATCTCCGGCATCTGGAGCCAAACTAGCTGGCAAACCGAAATCCAATCTAGGTGCATATTGTGGCGTACCTTCAAACACTGTAGAAAACACAGGGTTTTGATTTTGAGAATCAAAGAAATAGTAATTGGGAGTCGCACTCATGTCAACTCCATCTGCCATAGCAATTGCCTTATCATTGTCTCCAACAATCAAAGCAAATCTTGCAATATACATTTTTAATGTATTCTCAAGATTGATATCACTTAGGGTTTTGTTAAACTCGGAGCTAGGTGGAGTGACCTGAATCCCGCTCAAAGCAGACTCCATTTGACCAATTGCTTCGCGAAGAGCCGTTATTCTATCCACAAAAACAGCGTCATTGTTTTTAGAATTTTTCAAGGGTACTTGCTCCCAGTTATAAGCCAAAATTCCAATGCACATCGCCCGATACAAAGAAGCATGAGCTTTTAAGGCAGACGTAGTACCCGGAAGCATGCTCACATTATCAACATTATCCAACAAGGTCTCTGCCATGCCTTTAGTACGCATCGTGCGTGCAAACAACCGCGAAACTCTTTCATTCTCGCCGGACAATTGCTTGCCACCATCTTCTAGTTCTTCCAAAGAAGAAAAAGTAGTAGTCGCTGCGACTTCCCTTGCGGAAACAGCGGGTGTTAAAATACTAACCCCAAGAGTAGAAGTAGCAAATCTGTGTTCAACGCCCTTGGCCAAAGCCAGCAAACCATCCTTTGTGGTCAAGACGTCAGCTTCTGTAGCTGCATTAGGATTGGCTAAATCCAGCTTGCAAGCACCAAAAGAAGCCAGCACAGTTAGAAAAAGGAATATTTTTATGATTTTCATATTTTTAAATTTTCAGTTTGAAAGAATTAGTAACTATTTAGGTGCCACTATTTTTAGACAGAAAATAGACATTTTATAGCAAAAATTTGCGGGCAGCTAAACAGTTACAAAATTAAAGATCCATCTTCAGACCAATCTGAATGGTCTTTGGAATAGGCACTTCGTTAAAATCAAATCCACGTACACCGTTGGTCTGACCAGATGTACTTACTTCAGGATCCCATCCAGAATAATTATCAAAAGAAATCAAATTTCTTCCTGTTAAATATACTTTGACACGACTAATAGATGCCATCTTAGGTGCAAAAGAATAACCTAGTGACAATTCTCTTAATTTTACAAAAGAACCATCTTCTATAAAACGCTCCCAAATATTATAAGCCGCTTTATTGTAGCCACGAGGAAGCTCTCCACGAATTTCTGCAGCATCATATCTTCCTCCACCAAATATCGGTCTAGAACTCACTCTATCCGTAAAATTAAATACATCAAATCCTTGCACCGCATCAAATTGGAAGCTAAAAGAAAAGTCTTTGTAGCTCAATTCGTTAATTAAACTACCAGTCCAATCTGGATTAGGGTCTCCAATAATTTTTCTATCGTTAACGTTATCAACCTGAGCTCTAGTAGGCCACCCATTGGCATCTAAAGTAATAGAACCATCAGCATCTCTTGCATAATAATAACCATTAATCACACCCAATGCTTCGCCATTTTTAGCAACCGAAATACCAAAACTCTTTGGAAGTTTTAAGATACCTCCTTCAATACCTTCCACCGTATTCTTCACTTTTGAAAAGTTCACAGTAGTTAACCAACTAAAGTTTTTGCTTTGCATAACTGCACCCCTAACCAAAAGCTCAAGTCCTTTGTTTGTCATCGTTCCGACATTCTCAAAACGCGTGCTGAAGCCCGTACTTGGAGCCAATACTCTTTCGAGTAAAAGGTCGCTTATTTTCACATCAAAGTAGGTAAACTCAAAGCCTAGGCGATTATTCAAAAATCCGGCATCAATACCAACTTCTAATTCCTTTTGGCGCTCAGGCAACAGATTAGCATTACCCATCCGAGAGCTAGGCTCCAAGCCTGTCACGCCTCCATAAGGATTCGGGTTATAGTTATCAAACTTCTCATAAGCGCCTAAGGCACTCATATTTCCAGCTTCGCCATAAGATGCTCTCACCTTCAAAGTATTAATAACACTCAAGTTTTCTTTCCAGAATGGCTCTTCTGACACAACATAAGACAAGCTCACCTTTGGATACATAGCAACACCCGCATCGCTTCCAAAAGGAGAAGCCGCATCCAAACGAATAGCTCCAGTCAAAAATAATTTATCTGCATAGCCAAATGTCTGTTGATAGAAAGCTCCTTCAATAACTCTTTCTATGTGCGTCTCGCCATACGACTTTATCTCTCCTGCGCCCGTTGAATTAACAACTGGAGAAAGATGATCCGACGTCTGTGCCAAAATAAAAGTATTGTCTTTTTGCAAAGAAAAACCTACCCAACTTGTTGATTTAATCAAATCACCCAATCGAGTTCTATACTTCAAATTCAAATCATGATTAATCAAAAAGGAAGTCTTCACTACGGATTGAGCAAAACCAGTTTTGTTACCAGAATGAGCACCAATAGGTAAAAATCCACGTGCATTGTGCGTGTACCTATCTACACCAACCAAATAATCAATGGTTACACCCTTGGCAGGCGTTGCGGTTAGTTTAAAATTCCCCAATACACGGTCAATATCTTGTCCAAACTTAAAAGTTTCAATCGCCTCCACAGGATTTGGCAGCCAGCCTTGTGGACTTTCATAATTACCCGAAGCATCTGCTTCTGGATCATAAGCATTATGATTAAAATTCATACCTGTTAAAGCTCCATAAAAGGCACTAATACCACCATTTGGTACTTCCTTACTCTTAGACGAAATAAGATTGAAGCTAGCACCTGCTTTCAACCAGCTATTGATGCTTTGGTCCAAATTAATTTTTGCACCGTACCGTTGAAAATCAGAATTTCTTATAATTCCTTCATTTTTCATATAGCCAATAGACGCATAATACTTAGTCTTCTCCGTACCGCCCGAAATAGCTAGGTTATTATTGGTACCCATTCCTGTATGGAAAATATAATCCTGCATTTTGTAACGCTTAGCAGGAAGTAAAGTATCATTCGCTGGATTTCCAGCTTGCGCCCATTTAAATGGCTCCATATTTTCTTCAATCTCCTTCCGAAGACTATTCCAATTCACGCTAGTCCCAAAAGTAATTTTTGGTTTACCAGTTTTACCGCGCTTTGTAAAAATCTGAACCACACCGTTTGATGCACGTGACCCATAAATCGCTGCGGCAGAAGCCCCCTTAATAATTTCAATTCGATCAATATCATCTGGATTAATATCGACCAGACGATTTTGCGCATATCCTCCCAAATCAATCAATTCAGAAGATGAGTTATCAATAATCACCCCATCCACAATATATAGGGGATTGGAGTTTCCGACAACACTACTATACCCACGCAATGTCACAGACACACCTCCAGCTGGGTTTCCGGAGTTTTGACTAATCAAAGCTCCAGCAACTTTTCCCGAAAGGGCCTTATCAATGGCGCTAGAACCTGAACGAGAGATTTGGTTGGAATTCACGGTGCTAATCGCATTTCCATACTGCTTTTTGGTCGTCAATTCAGATGTACCCGTTACCACGACTTCATCTAAGCCAATAAAATCTTCTCCCAAGGCGACATCCAATGGCTGCCCTAATTCATCACTTGTTAAGCTTTTTTCATACTGAGAATACCCCAAATAACTAAACACTAACGTATAGCTATCATGCGGCTCAGAAAGAACTAAAGAATAACTACCATCAAAATCGGTAGCAGTTCCAATAGCAGTTCCCTTCAACAAAACACTTACCCCATATAGTGGTTCGCCTGTGTTTTGATCGGTAACCACACCTTTTAATGTGTGCTGTGCATACGTAGTGACGCTAAAACCTAGCAACAAAACGAGTGCAACAAATCGGGAAAAGGACGGTTTCAACGCCACAAATCCCTTAAATCTGTCTTTGTTTTTCATAAAAATTTGTTTAAAGTTTGTCTTCCAGTACAAATTACTGGTAGAAAAAATGAGTTTTGACAGCACCTAAAACCTATGCATAAAAAGATCCATCGTGCTGCAAAGAGCCAAGGTAGGGAAATATTAGAAAAACAATATAAAAAGGACTATGATTTTTATTGCCAACTGAGCAAGCCTATACCCCATCCCTTACGGAAAAAAAGAACACCAATCCATACCCTAGCATCAAAATCCCATGAAAAAAGGCAAAGCCATATTGATGTATCTGCACAGAATGCACAAGACCAAAAGCAAAATAAAATGCTAAAAACCCTTCAAAAACAACAATTTTGTCCAATTTTCCCGAAAAATAGGCCTTTTTGCGCAAGCTATCCGAGTGCCCACCTAGTCCAAACTTTGGCGTCCTAACAAATTCCGATGGCAGACCAAAATAGCCTTTCAGCACAGCATAAGCATTGTGAAAGGACATCCCCAAGGACAGCGCCATAAACATCGGAAAGAAAAATAACAGCTTTAAAAATCGTACTATTCCATTGCCTTTTATCTGCGCATACCCCATATTGGCAATAAAATAATTAACCGACAAACCCATCAATGCCAAAAATGAAATGGGCACTATGGGTAGCGTTTGCGGAAGCTGAAACCCTGCATAAGACGCAGGCACACTAAAAATAGTCGCCACCACTATCGCCACAAAAATAGAACTCGTCAACAGGTGCACCGTCCCCTGAATTTTAACTGGCAGCCGCTGTGAAGAGCGCCAAAGGGGTCTGAGCAAAAGTTTGGCTGTCTCTGCGCCCCCTTTCATCCAGCGATATTGTTGTGATTTTAGCCCAAAAATATCTGCAGGCAATTCGGCTGGAGCTCCCACATCAGAATAGTACTTTATCTTCCAGCCTTTTAGTTGGGCGCGATAGCTCAAGTCCAAATCTTCCGTCAATGTAGCCGCTCGCCATCCACCAGCATCCACAATCGTCGCCTTTCGCCAAATACCACCAGTCCCATTAAATTGCAAAAATAATTGCCCTTCCATCCGCCCGACTTGTTCAATAATAAAATGAATATTGAGCAATAGCGCCTGCACCCGAGTCAGCACCCCATCACCTTCATTGAGATGCTCCCAACGTGTCTGAATAACTCCAACTTTATCATCATCAAACCTAGGCATCAGCTTGCGCAAAAAATCAAACCTAGGCATAAAATCCGCATCAAAAATAGCCATAAACTCGCCTTTGGCACTGGCCAATCCTGCTTCTAGCGCCCCCGCCTTGTAGCCCACTCGATTCGTACGATGGATATGGACAATATCTATTCCTTCTGACTGATATTTCCTTACTTTTTGGGCAATTAGCTGCTTCGTCTCATCCGTAGAGTCATCTAAAACTTGAATTTCGAGCTTGGGATAGTCTAATTTTACGACTTGGTCGATGAGCCTTTCGGCAACGTACAGTTCATTATAAATGGGTAGTTGCACCGTAACAAAAGGAATTTTTGATGGCATTTTCCTATTGGGACTTATTCGCTTGCGCAAAAGATAAAGTATCAGTAAATGAACTTGGAGTAAACCAAATACAGCCACTAAAAAAACAGCCAAAGAATATACCACCAAGGATAGCTTCCCCAAAAATGTCCATATCTCGATTATTGTAATTACCATCGCATCAAAGGTAGGTCATTTTTTAAGTTTCTCCACATTAGCGCAAAGGCATTGCAACTTAATGTCTTTGCCAAAACAAAAAGGCGCAAATAACAATGCAAAACACCCAAATCTTTTAATTCCTTAAAGGATAATGGAATTGGTATTTTTACCCAAAAAAACAATTAAACTAAGAATTTTAAACGTCAAATAGTCCTTTTTTCAAAATAAAAAAATACATTCTATGCAAAAAAATAGCTTTTTTTATACTTTTGCACACAACTATAACACAATATTTTGCACAAAGCCCTTTTTTACACCTAATTAACCAAACAGAATATCTTTTAAACAAATTGAATTGATAGCCTAACCGACTGTCAATTTAATCATTTTTTTCACTCAAATACATTAAAATGAACAAACTCTTTACTCACTTAATTCTGAGCATATCATTTTTGCTCTTTGCCAGTCTGAGTGCTTACGCACAAAATGGCACCATTTCTGGAAAAATTACCGATGGTACGGAAGCACTCATCGGGGCTTCTGTCCAAATCTTGGGTACCAGCACCGGTACAACGACAGATTTTGATGGAAATTATTCTATCTCCATCGCTCCTGGCGACTACACTATTGAAGTCACTTAATGTAGGCTATTCTACTCAAAAAAAGGAGGTTCCAGTTGGAGCAGGCTCCACTACAACCTTGGACTTCATCCTTACGGAAGGGCTCGGATTAGAAGAAATTGTTGTGGTGGGCTCCAGAAACCCCAACCGTACCGCAACAGAAACGGCAGTCCCCGTTGATGTAATCGACATTTCAAAGCTAACCAATATTGGCCCACAAACAGATGTCAATCAACTCCTGAACTTTGTCGCTCCATCTTTTACGTCCAATACCCAAACTGTGGCAGATGGTACAGACCACATTGACCCCGCATCTCTTCGGGGGTTAGGACCAGACCAAGTTTTGGTTTTGATTAATGGCAAAAGAAGGCATACGTCTTCTTTGGTGAATGTAAATGGTACTTTCGGGGCGGGTAATGTCGGCACAGACATGAATGCCATTCCGACTGCTGCCATCGAACGCATCGAAGTATTAAGAGATGGAGCCGCCGCACAATATGGCTCAGATGCTATTGCAGGCGTCATCAACATTGTACTAAAAAAGCAGTTTAACAAGCTTGCTGCCATTCTTACTACTGGCGGACAAATGAGCAAAAACTCCAACAACTTCGATGGTGGCATGGACGGAGAAAAGGTTCAATTAGACCTTAACTATGGACTACCAATCGGTGACAAAGGTGGAGTCATCAATCTTACAGGCTCTTTTAGCACTAGAAATGCCGCCACCAGAAACCGCCCTATGGGCAAAACCATTTTCATGGCCTATCATGGTATCGAAAATGTCGCACGAAATAATGGCTATGATGTCAGTCAACTTCAATACAACATTAACGATATCAAAAGCTATGCACAACAAGTCTCTTATTTTGACCAAGCCACAAAAGATGACATCAATAATGCAGCGGACATGGACGCTTTAATACCATTACTAAAAGCGGATGTAACTGATTCAGAGCTAACGGTTCGCGGGTTAAGTCGTTCAGACTTTAGCATGAAAGCAGGTCAAGCGGCTCTCCGTGGTGGTAAGTTTTTTGCCAATATGAGCCTACCTACTGGCAATGACGGTGAATTTTATGCTTTCGGTGGCATCGGCTTCCGCAATGGTAAAGGTGCTGGTTTTTATCGTCGCCCTGCCTATACCGATGGACGGGGCAACACCGCTGCTTTTCCAAACGGATTCTTGCCACATATCACATCCAATATCTTAGATAAGTCTATAGCCATGGGCATCAAAGGAAAACTAGGTGAGTGGAACTCTGACCTAAGCAACACTTTCGGACAAAATAGTTTTGACTTCTTTATTGTCAATACTAGTAATTCAACTTTAGGGACTTCGACGCCGAGAGAGTTTAATGCAGGTGGATTTACTTTTGGACAAAACACATCTAACTGGGATCTTTCTCGCTTTTATGCCAATATCCTTTCGGGAATGAACGCCGCATTTGGATCAGAATTTAGAGTAGAGCGTTATGCCCTACATGCAGGCGAAGAAGCTTCTTGGGCAGCTTATGACCTGAATGGGCAGGTCGTCACAAGTACAACACCAGACTCTCTGAAGGTAAAAAGTCCATTTGGCAGGGTAATTCCTGGTGGCTCGCAAGTATTTCCTGGATATCGTCCTTCTAACGAAGTAGATGCCTTCCGTACCAGCTATGCTGGATATGCTGATTTTGAATTTGATATGACCAAAGAATGGATGGTCGATCTTGCCGCTAGATATGAAAACTACAGTGACTTTGGTTCTACATTCACCTACAAAATAGCCACAAGGTATGACATCTCCAAGGAGTTTGCGATTCGTGGAGCATATAGCACTGGATTTAGAGCACCTTCGCTGCATCAAATAAATTTTAATGCTACAGGCACTCAATTTGTGAATGGTATCCCTTATGAAGTCGGTACTTTCGCAAATAATAGCCGCGCTGCCGAGCTTTTTGGCATCCCAAAACTAAAAGAAGAGACTTCTCAAAACTTTAGTATTGGGTTTACTTCTAGCCTAAGAGACTTAGGGCTTACTTTTACGGTGGATGGATACATGATTAATGTTAATAATCGTGTCGTATTAACAGGCAACTTTAGCAAGCCTACACAAGCAGACAACCCCGAACTATGGCAGATTTTTGAAAATTCAGCCGCTAACCGCGCAAAGTTCTTTACTAATGCCGTCAACACTTCTTCAATGGGTATTGATGCCGTTATTTCCCATGCGACTAAGCTAGGCGAAGGCAGTTTGAACACTTCTTTTGCGTTAACTTTAAGCAAAACTGAAGTAGAAAAAGATGCGAACGGTAATCCAAAAATTAATGATATTTCTGACAAGCTTCGCGGCTTGGAATCTACTTATTTTGGCGAAAGCAACAGAATCAACATGGAAAATGCAGTACCAACCACCAAAGCAAATTTAACATTCAACTATACTTCTGGCAAGTTTGGGGCGATGTTGCGTAATGTTTATTTTGGCGCTGTCACCGACCCTGATTTCCACACAGACAAGGACGGAAAAAAGTATCACGCTGTTTATGCTGCAAAAATATTGACGGACTTATCTTTGTCTTATGACCTATCTAAGTCTATGACTATCACTATGGGTGCTAACAATTTATTGGATGTATATCCTGACGAAATCGCTGGCGATCATGAAGACGGCAGAGTGGGTGGCTTTGACAACACTTATGGCGGTCAATTCAACTACTCCAGACGGGTCTCCCAATTTGGATACATGGGACGCTTTGTATTTGGACGGGTCGCTTTGAAATTCTAGACTTTTTCAAACCATTAAAAAAAGGGGAATAACGATCGTTATTTCCCTTTTTTTGCTTATCCATACCAAAACTATACAAATAAGGTCAAATATTTGACTCTATTTAACCCAAAAAGTGCCTAATAAGCAATTATGGCCTTATTTTTTTCTTATTTGCCCAACAACTTGATTCGCCCAAAATCCAGTACAACAACACACTAAGATAGAGCTTGGCTCCCATAAGCTTATTCTACAGGCTCCTATTTCAACAATGATTTTAGGCTGGTTTCAGTTGAACGATTGCACAATTGAACAAAATAAAGTTTTATTCTATTCCTTAATTTAGAAACTACAACGACTTTTCGGAGTAAGCTCAATACTTACTGACTGATTGTATTCAACCCGACCGTATAAGCATAAGTCGCACAAGGAGTAAAAGTTATTTGAATGCCATCCACTATCTTTACATCAGAATAACTAATGGTTGTTACCAAAGCTTGAGTCAGGTTATTTTTTTTACAAAAAGCCAACAAACTCGTTAACTTCTTAGGCTCCTTAACATACCTATCACTCCACTTTATCTCCAACACCCACAAGGGCTTTAAATTTGTTTTGTTTATCCCTACCATATCCACTTCTCCTTTACTCCATCTCGAATAGAAAGGGGTAAAATTTTGTCGGTGCATCCATTGCGAAAAAATAGCTGTTTCGGCCATAGCTCCCATTAATTCATCCAATGGATCTATCGGAGAAAACAAGGCTCCACGAAGTGAAGGATTGGTCAGATAAATTTTAAAAAAATTATTACGTCTAAATCGTTTGCCAGACTGATCAATTCGTTGGACAATTTGAATTAAAAATGCTGCTTCTAAATAAGCTAAATATTTTTTTATAGAATTTTTTGAAGCCCCTGACTGCTGACTCAATGTGCTTAATGAAAACTCCTGACCGCTATTGAAGGCGATTGTTGTAAATAAAGAATTGAGCTCCTGAACATCCGCAATTCCATACAAGCTAGGCAAGTCCTTCAATAATACTTTATCAATGACATCTTGGCGAATAAATCTCCCTGGATTATTCCGTACTTCATCCGAAAAGATGGCTTCGGGATAACCCCCAAAGTTCAAATAATCTACAAACAACCTATTAAATTGCTGAATATCTGACGCTTCGAAGAAAGGAATTTTGTTATCCCCCCATGGAAGTTGAATAGGTCTTACCAAATGGCCTTTATCCTGCATATTAATAAACTCATAAAACGTGACAGGGGGCAGCATAAAATCACTAAACCGACCTGCTCCACTCTCGTTGCTCTTATACTTCAAAGCAGCAGCAGCCGACCCAGATACAACAAACTTTGCTTCTCTATAACTTTCCACTAAAGATTTCAAATGAATATTCCAGTCTTTTAAGTACTGAATCTCATCAAATATCACAAACCAATCCTTGTAAGTATCATTTTCTCCTGTCGCTTCTTTTGCGTAAGCAAATAATTCTTCTAGCCCAATGTTATTATAGATTGGATTTTCTACCGTAATAAAAAGAATTTTGCGGGGAGCGTGACCCTTTTTGATTAAATGTTCTACCCAATGATGCAACATAACCGTCTTTCCTACTCGTCTCGGCCCCATGAGCACAATGGCTCTTTGCACGCTCGTTTTATCTGCAAGTTCTTGAAATTGATAAAAATACATCCGCCTTGGCATATCTCCATAAAAAGAGTCTATTTGCCCTGACTCCCACCAAGGGTTCTCAAATCTCATGCGTTTAAGCACCTGCGATTTAGCAATTTTTTTTAGCATTTTTTTCTTATTTGCACCACAAATATACAAATAAAGTCAAACATTTGACTCTATTTAACCAAAAAAAAACTCAATAAGCAATTATTGCCTTATTTTTTTCTTATTTGCCGCATGTTCCCACACAACCAATTCTACTTTTGCATACCGAGTATTATCTACCCAAAACCCATATTCTGCTTCCGCAAACCGATATTTTTATGCAAATATCCTAACTTGCACCCAAAAAAATTGAAAAAAACAACCAAAAATAATCTTAAAACGCTTGCTTTACTTGCCATACTTTTGGTGATTTTCATCAAAACCAATTGGCGAGCTCAAGACCGCATCCGCGAAATCATCTACGATATACGCAACGACAACCACCCACTTTATTCCAAGCAAGAAATTACTGACGTTCTTGCTACCATAGCGACTATGCCTTACTCCGAACTCAATGGAGAATACCTAGAATATACCAAATCCGCACACCCCAAATACAAACCACTTCTCAAAGACCTAACCTACTACAAAGTCAGTCGTGATGACATGCAAAGACGGGTAGTCGGCCCCTTCCGACTCAAACAGTTTATGTGCAAAGATGAATATTATATCGACTGTGCACTTGGCAAGGAGCCATTTGTCCCGCTTCCCATCAATCCCAAACTTTTTTACAAAACACTCGAATTACTTGACGAGCTAAACCAAAAAGGCTACAATGAAGACGGTTTTGTTATCGTTAATGGACATAGACACCCCACTTACAATGAAAAAATTGGGGGCGCCAAATTGAGTCGACATATCAAAGGTGAAGCCGTCGATATTTCCATTTTTGATATTAACGGTGACGGCTATACCGACAAAAAAGACAAACAAATCGTCTTGGATATCCTTGACAAAACCGTCATCAAAGACAAAGGGGGCATCGGTCTTTACCCCGGCACCGACAACGTCCATTATGATGTGCGGGGCTCTAAAGCCCGTTGGAACTCTTTTTAAGGGCTTGATAGTTGGCTTTGTTTTTGCGTACCTTTGTATTACCTTTAGATTCAAAGCCACAGTCTCGATAACTGAACAAATGACATGAGCATAAAAAATGATATTCTTGAACTCATCAAAAATGATGTCATCTCCCCAGAAACGGGCAATAGGATTATGGACTATTACGCAAGTAAAACCACGTCCAAAAATCGACTTGTTATCGTTTTTGGGATTTTAGGGGCAACTCTGGTTGGGCTTGGCATCATCTTAATTATTGCCCACAATTGGGATGAGCTGTCGAGGATGACCAAGACCTTTCTCGCCTTCATCCCCCTAATCATTGGACAATTAGCGACGGGCTACACCATACTCAAAAAGCCTAACAGCACCGCTTGGCGAGAGGCCGCAGGCACTTTCTTATTTTTTGGAATTGGCGCTAGCATTGCCATGGTCAGCCAGATTTACAACATACCGGGGGACATCAGTAGCTTTATTTTAACATGGATGCTCTTGGCACTGCCAGTAGCCTATCTCCTAAAATCGTCTGCAATTTCTATTTTTTACATTCTTGGGATTACTTACTACTTGATGCCCCACTACATGTCTCCAGGCAATGAAGAATTCATCTATCTAGGACTTTTAGCACTAGTCCTTCCCTACTACTACTTGCTCTACAAGCGTAGCCCTTACGGAAATTTCACTAATCTTCATCATCTTTTGATTCCTATTTCATTAATGATTTCACTTGGAAGCTGGATAAAAGACAATGCTGAATTCATGACCATTGCTTATTTTAGCTTGTTTGGGATATTCTACCTGATTGGGCAATTTGACCTATTCAAGGGACAAAAATTGCGCAATAATGCCTACAAGATTTTGGGCTCCCTAGGTACTGTCATCCTATTATTAATATTAACCTTTAAAGGATTTTGGGATGACTTAACAAGACCCAATTTTCAGGAACATCCGATTTTGACTTCCACCGAATTTATACTAGCGACCATCTTATCATTGGTAGCTATTGCATTGTTAATCAACAATTTGCGCAAGCATCCCATACAAGAGATGAAGCCCATCACCCCTGTTTTTCTGATTTTCATCCCCGTATTTTTTATTGGCATGAGCACCCCTTCGGTAGTAATATTTATCAATATTCTATTATTGTGGATAAGTGTCATGACGATTCGGGAAGGAGCCAAAATGAACAATCTAGGCGTACTGAATTATGGACTACTCATCATTGCTGCGCTGGTCACGGCTAGATTTTTTGACACAGATTTAAGCTTTGTGATGCGTGGACTATTGTTTATTTCTGTCGGACTAGGCTTCTTTATGGTCAATTATTGGATGCTTCAAAAAAGAAAGAAACATGAATTACAGTAAGCTACTATTTCCACTTTTTATCGTAGTTGCCGCGGTGCAATTATTTGTCCCTACCAAGATGATTCTTGATAGAGAGCGTATTTTGAACAAGGGGAAAATATACAAATTTAAGACAGCACCCATCGACCCTACGGACCCCTTTCGGGGAAAATACATCACTTTAAATTTTGCCGAAAGGTCTGTTAAAGTCGATAGCACCCAAGAGTGGAAACGAGACGACAAAATTTATGTACTTCTTGAAGAAGATTCTGACGGCTTCGCCAAAATAAAAGGAGTTCGTAAAAACAAGCCTGAAGGTCAAGATTTTGTCAGAGCCAAAGTTCGATACTCACGCAAATACAACCACTCCATAGACGTCTCATTTCCGTTCAGAAAGTACTATATGGAAGAATCCAAAGCCTATGATGCCGAGCGTTACACTAGGCGCTGGCGCATCAATATCGACAGTACGCAAAATGTCTATGCCGTAGTCCGCGTCATCGATGGCGAATCCGTCCTGCAAAATGTGATGGTTGATGACAAAAGGATTGAAGACCTCGTGAAAGAGAAACAAGCCGAAGCCACACCTGATGGTTTTTGAAACACATAGAAGCATAGGGCTCAAATCATCGACTTTTGCCCTCTGAAATGTATCTATTACTAGGTTGCCGCACCCGCAAATTTTCATTTTGTTTCTTTTTACGAAACCCTTCCATAGGTTTCCCTTTCTTAAGGGCAACCGTATGGTAACAAAATGAAAATTTGCTCTAGGCTGTGAGCTAGGAATGTTGAACGAGTGGCTCACCAATAAAACTGCACCCCTAGTCGCAAACCATAATCACTGTGCGCAGCAGCTCCCCGCAGCTTTCGAAAATACAACTCAGGCTCAAATGCAACATTCGGCTTTAAGAAGAATGCGTGCCCCAGAGAAACATCAAACCCTGTATTGCTATAGCTACCAACGTTTTTTGTAAGGTATTTTGCTTGAACAAAAACATGCTTATAATAATATCTGGCAAAAGGACTAGCTTCTAACCAAATATCGCCTTTGCCCACTCTAAAAAAAGACAAGTCCGCTCCAAGAGCAATGTTTTTGGTTATAAAATAACCTACATTGGGTGCAATCTCAAACACAGTGACTCGGTCATTTGCTCCATCATACTTCTGCGAAGAGAAAAAAGCAGAACCACCAAACATCCAATCTCCTTTTTCGATTTGACCAAAACCCAGCACGGGTAAGACCAACAATAAAAAAATCATTACTTTTTTCATTTTCTTTGTTTTTTTTTGTTTTTCGACACTCGCATAATGGCAAAAAGACATCTAGCCATTAAGTTAGTGAATTTGTAACTATTTCGGTACCTGCTGATTTTTGCCATATTTTCTGCCTAAAAACAGGATGCACCTAAACAGTTAATTTTAATAATATTTTTCAATTCGCTCTTCATTTCCCAAACCAAATAGCCCATAACCACCATCCACATTTGTCGGCATATTTTCTGTTGAATAAATTAAAAAAATATCGTCTGGCTCAGGCACATTATACTCCAAAGCTTGCTCATACTCATACCATATTTTAGGGATATTAACAATAGCACCTACAACTTTAGTGTTTGGCTTCCATATATTAACACCACCGACGTTAGGTATCACAAAAAAACTCACCACGGCACGATCACCATCAAAAGTCTCATCAGTTACAGCTTTGTAAACGTACGAGCTACCTAACCTAGGAAAATCAGGATAGCCTCTATCTATCAATGTATCATTAAAATAAAAAGGAGCCCGAAAAAAGCCATAGTAATCTTGCCCTATTAAATCTACAAACGATATCTTCACTCTAACCGTACCATCATTGTAACTTTCAACATCAATGCTGTCTAGCTTTACTGGACGTGGCAGCTTGGCTTTTGCCACAATATCAGGAAACCCGTTCACTTTTGATCTAATTGCATACTCTTCTCCCTCTACAAATTCAAATGTATCAACATAAGCGTGGTAAAACCCATTTCCTTCAGACTCAAAACTCAAGACCTTTTCGTTATGATAAAATAAACCAACATCTGCACCTTCTATCCCACTCTCTTCTTCATCCCCTGTCGCTGGAACAGAAACAGCCAAATACAACCGCAATGAATCCATTTCATCTGTAAAATATGCAGACAAAACTTGACGATGTTCAAAGGCTGGAAGTTTTATTTCAGGCACTTCTTTTACACACGAAGCAAAAACCGTAATATAGACCAATAAAAAAATGTTTTTTATTTTTATTTTCATTTTTATTTAATTGTGAAGGTATAAGAAATAGATGGAACAACCGAAAAAAGCGTCTTTCTAAAAATAGCCCTATGGTCAAACATAGCGTCTCCATTAGCATCATCCACATACACACTATCCACATACAAGAAAAAAGGATTTGCACGTGCATAGGCATTGTACAAACCAAATCCCCATGCTCGCACGCCTCTTTTCTTTTCTTTTTTCAAACTTACGGACAAATCCAATCGATGATAAACGGGCTCTCTTAAAGCATTCTTTTTGCTATAAATATAAATAGGTTGCGTATTGTATTGATAATACTTATTAGAGTAATCGACTCCACTATACCAAACCTTTCCCACACCAATTGGAAGCGTAACTGCATTACCTGTGCCAAATACCCAAACTCCCGAAAAAGAAACTCGTTTTGATTTATCATAATTCAATACCAACTTCAACTCATGCCGTCTATCAAAATGAAAAGGATAGCGTTTCCCTTCATTAATCGCATCAAACTGTCTCCAATTCCAAGATAAAGCGTACCCTATCCAACCTGAAAAATTACCACGTTTTTTATTAACAAAGATTTCAGCTCCATAAGCTTGCCCCTTCCCTTGCTCTAGCTGTCCTTCCCAATTTTGCGCTATTTTAAAAAAATCTCTTTCCCCTTTATTGGTCAAAACACCTTTCATCTGCTTGTAATATCCATCTAAACTCAATTCATAGCCATTGGTTTTCATTACAGCCCCTATCGCAAATTGATTCGACTTTTGTGGCTTTAGTCCCTTGCCCGAAGACAATGACCACATACTAAACAAATCAAAAAGTGAATTCTGATTAACATACTGTACCATATTGCTATAAGATGCTTTTACCGACCATCTATCGCTAACCATATATCGAAAAGCCATCCTTGGCTCTGGAAAAACGAACCCACTTCCTTGGCCTCTGTAATACGACAGTCGCAATCCAAGATTCATTCTCAACTTTCCAAGTGTCCAGTCATTTTCTACAAACCCATTGCCTTCTATCGCAGCTATTGGGTTTCCAGATATCACCGTATCGTTTAAAATAGAATACCGTCCTGGCATAAATTCATGATGAATCCCTTCTAGTCCGAAACGAATCAATTTATTGGGTCTTTTCCAAGTCATTTGGCTTTTGACCGTCCAATCTTGGATGTAAGTATCAAATATCTCCTCGTCAGTAAGTCCAATATTTTCTTTAATGTTAGAAAAAACCTGATTACTATACCGTACGAACGACACCGTGGTCAGTATATTCATTCGCTCTTTGAGTAAACTACCCCATTGGACTGCTCCCATGTTATTTTTAATGATATTACCGTAGGTATCTGTCACAAAGCTGTCTTCATCCCCAAGTGTATAACCTTCAGCAAAAATATCACTATTAAAAAATCCAAAAACATCTATCTTGTTTCTCCTATTCAATCTAAAAGAAGTTTTTGCATAAACATCCGAAAAGTGCAGTTTCCATGTATCCAGCCTTCCATTAATACCGCCTTTTCCTTCGTCCCATTTTTTTATAGGCAGAATTATCAAATCTGGGTAACTTCTCCTTGCGGAAAAAACAAAGGAACTTTTGCCTCTTCTGATTGGCCCATCAAGTGTAATTCTGGATGATATCATCCCTATCCCAGCAACCCCTCGAAGACTATCTTTACTTCCTGTTTTCATTTTTATATCTAAAACAGAAGATAAACGACCACCATAGCGTGCGGGAAAACTCCCCTTTAATAAAGAAATCTCTTCAATAGCATCACCATTAAAAACCGAAAAAAGGTCTCCTAAATGGGAGATATTATACATAGGCACTCCATCTATCATAATCAAATTTTGGTCTGGGCTTCCGCCTCGAACATATAGACCACTACGTCCTTCCGTCCCACTCTGAACCCCTGGGAGATATTGCAATGCCTTTATCACATCTGCTTCACCACCTAACGATGGTAACTTTACAACTAGTTTTGGATCGATATGTATCACTCCATTTTGGGGCGCACTGACCACATCGTCTTCTACCTGCCCGATAACCTTTACTTCTTTGATTATATTCGATGGCTTCAAATAAAAATTTATAACTACATCCTTATCCATATAAAAACTAGTATCCACGCTCAAAAGACCAATATAAGATACCATAAAATGTACTGCACCTTCCATAATTTCAACATCATAATACCCTAAAGAGTCGCTATATACCACCGTATTTGTACTATCCTCATAAATACTAACTAATGCAACCGCTTCGTGAGTTCCTGCATTTACACATCGCCCCGATAAATGATGGGTATTTTGGCTCTGCACGGCGACGGTATAGCCAAAAAAGAAAAACAGCATTAATATCGTCTTTAACATCATTTTTATATTCTGGCTCCGACAAGTTACGTATTCACGTAGCTCAAGGATACTATTCAAAAAAATACTTACCCATTAAAAAGCCCCAAGATAAGGAATATTTATTATATCAAAAAACCGATAAGCGCAAGGAAAAACCCACACACTTATCGGCATATTTCAACTCATTATTTGCAAGAGTACTCTACTTCAAGCTTTTCATTAAACTCAGGACAACCTTCACATGATTTACCCCTAAACCAAGCTTTAGTGTCACCTGTCTTATGAAATATAAAACTCGGCCCTGCGTTAACTTTTAATTTCACTCTTCTCTTTTTCTTCCAGCCAGAAGCCTTTGTTTCATTAGCCATTGACTTACACTCTACATTTCGAAAAATAGAATTAACCCTCAAGTTGTGCCAAGCCCTTCTTTTTTTATATTTACCGTTTTTCTTTCTTCTAAAAGATGTACTTATTGCCCTTACTCGATTATGCCAAATAAACCCACCATTAGAAACGTTACTACTACTAAATACTTCTAATTCAAATTTCCATTTCCCAAGAGGACTATTATTGTCATCCATCGTTTTTTCAGCACTTCTAGGGTCAAAGATACAAATACCATTTTTGCCCGCCTTCACATCAAAATTTTCTCTTACTGCTGGACACCCAAATGCTGATTCCACGTACACCTTAATGGTATAACTCCCACCAGAAGTGTACGTATGAGATAAACCTGGCAAAGCCGTATTAAATGATACCGATGTTCCATCACCCCAATCAATTGTTCCAATCCTAGTGAGATCAAATGCTGTCACCGTTAAATCATAAGTAAAGGCATTTTTACATACAGGTTTTCGCCTAGCAATATCAATGATTAGGTCACATCTATCCCTGCTAGCAACCTTCCCTATTGTTGTAAACACTTGATGCGAATCGTCGCTTCGTGTTATTTCAATATCATTGGTAAAATCATCAAAGCTTAACTTCCCATCAAAAGGAATAGAACTAAGCTTGCGCACAACACGTGTATTCGATTTATCTACAAGATAATCTTCATCTTTTCGGGCAATCGATAATTTGTCTCCCACCCCAAATGTATAATTAGAATTAGAAATTGAACTCATAATAGGATCGGGGAATCTGTTTAAATTCCGATACTCCTCCATATCACCAAATTCAAGTGGCATAGTACTCCGATAAGAGACGTAACCTAATTCTTTTTCAAAAACCGCCAATATTGAGTCTTCATCATCTGACTCATCTGTTACCCTGTCAAGAAATTCATAATATTTATTGAACTGTTCTCCGTCATTAAAGGTTAAAACACCATCAATGACTTTTGGCCTTATCTCCAAAGGAATATCCGAACTTGCCTTTGCTGGTAGTTCTACTACATTTTCACGCTCACAAGAAAGAGTAAAAACAGTTACTAGGAAAAACAACAGAATGCTTGCTGAATGCTTGCTGAATGCTTGCTGAATGCTTGCTGAATGCTTGCTGAATGCTTGCTGAATGCTTGCTGAATGCTTCATATTATTAATTATTTTAAGTTAAAAAAAAAGAAATCAAATTTCATATTGATGTAGCAAAGGTAAAAAATAAATTATATAAAAAAAAAAAAAAAACTTCTTTTTTTTTTAAAACTACCTTAATTGAATAAAAACAACCTTATCCTCTAGTAATTAAAGTTAAGTTTATACCTATAAAATACAACACACCAAAAACAAAATCCGCATCCAGCTGTTCCATTTTATCACAAACGTTTTATGCAGCACTTAGCCAAGGTCATTCTCCGAATGGCTATTATTTTCATCATTATTTTCACAGTCGCCAAGTTGACGGGTTTTTTGACTGTCGCACAAGTAAAATCATGGCTTACGGCGGCTCGAGCGCTATCTCCGACCTATATGGGTATTTTGGTCATTGCGCTACTC
>CAMZKG010000141.1 GCA_947311105.1 uncultured Saprospiraceae bacterium | reverse complement strand
GCCCATCGTACAGACATGCGAACGGGCTGAAGCCCATCGTACAGATATGCGAACGGGCTGAAGCCCATCGTACAGATATGCGAACGGGCTAAAGCCCATCGTACAGTCATGCGAACGGGCTGAAGCCCATCGTACAGTCTGCGAACGGGCTGAAGCCCATCGTACAGTCATGCGAACGGGCTGAAGCCCATCGTACAGAAGCCCATTGTTTAGCAAAAGGGGAGATTACAAAACTTTTACTTAACATAATATATATTATCGGATTATTCTATATTCCAAAATTCCCTTGTAAATTAATTGGGATACGGCGCTGGAACGTAATCAGGTTGTTATGTTTTGATAAATTATAAAATGTAATAAAATATAGCTTCATTTGCATATCAAACATACGAAATGGCGAAAAACATCCCCAACCCACATGATAAATATTTTTCGGCAGTTTTCTCCTATCCCGAAATTGCAGAGAAATTTCTTAGAGCATTCTTGCCAAAAAAATATTTACAGCTGCTCAACTTAAGTAGTCTTAAGCGAATTACCGGCAGCTTTGTAGATGAAAACTTGCAAGAGCATTTTACAGATATGCTGTATCAATGCAACGTGCAAAATTCGGATGAGACGATCTGGATAAGTCTATTATTGGAGCACAAAAGTTACCATGACCCTGAAATTGACTTTCAACTCCTGGACTACATCAATGGAGCCTGGCAGCAAAATAAAAAAGACGGAAAAAAGCGGCAATTAACACTACCTATTGTATTATATCATGGTGACAAACCTTGGGTTCGCAAGCCTATTACAGCGCATTTTGGAGAAACAGGCAAGCAATTTATTGATTTTTTACCTAAATTTGAATATATTTTGGTGGATCTTTCGACATTTTCGGAAGAAAAAATCCATCAAATGCACTTAGACACCATTATTCTGAACATGATTATGGTGCTAAAGTTTGGTCGTAATAAAAAATTTGTAATCAACCATATCAATCGAATTTTTTACCGCGCCAATGAGTATTATAATGAACGAACTGGAGAAAACTTTTTTTATGTTTCGTTCGTTTATTTACTTAATATAGTGGAAATTTCTAGTGATAACTTGACCACTATTTTTAGTCAATTACCTAAACCCTTAAAATCTAAAGCGATGACACTTTATGACAGTATTCTTAAAAAAGGCGAACAGATAGGCGAAAAAAAAGGGAGACAGAAATGGAGACAAGAAGGACGACAGGAAGGACGACAGGAAGGACGACAGGAAGGACGACAGGAAGGACGACAGGAAGGACGACAGGAAGGTATGCAATTCACTTTAGAAATCATCGAAATGTTAAAAAATAATGAAGAGCCTGAAGAAATCGCTCGCAAATTTAATGTTGACATTGAGTTTGTTCTAAAGCTAAAAAAAGAAATTGGATAGCTGCATCTGATTGGAATGCATCTGATTGGAATGTACAGCCGAACGGCCGTTCGGCTATCCGTTCGGCTCTACCGCATTTTTTTGGCTGAAAGCCAAAAAAATGCTACATTTGCCAAAATGCTATCATGACACCACAGCAAGCTCTCGAGAAATATTTTGGCTATAATGAATTCAGACCACATCAACTGGAAGCTATTAACACCATATTGGCAGGAGATGATGCCTTAATCATCATGCCAACAGGTGGCGGCAAATCATTGATTTTTCAGATTCCAGCAGTCATTCAGGACGGTTTGGCGATTGTTGTTTCGCCTTTAATTTCACTCATGAAGGACCAAGTGGATGCTTTGGTGAGCAATGGTATTCATGCCGCTTTTGTCAACAGCGCTCAGACTTCCGCCGATAAAAAGAAAGTGCTTGATGACCTGTATGACGGGCGTACGAAGCTCTTGTATGTTGCTCCTGAGACTTTACTCACACGCAATTTTAATGAGCTCCTGAATCGGCTAAATATTTCTTTTTTTGCTATTGACGAAGCCCATTGTATCTCTTCTTGGGGACATGATTTTCGTCCAGAATACGGACAATTATCCATTTTAAAAGATAAATTTCCTAATAAACCCATCGTCGCCTTAACGGCTACCGCAGACCGAATTACCCAAGCGGACATCGTAAAATTGCTCAAAATTAAAGATAATCGGTTTATTTCGTCTTTTGACCGACCTAATTTAAGCCTAACGGTCGCACCGGCACAAAAACGCCTTCAGGTCATTGATGATTTTATTGCGGAGCGACCTGGCTCATCTGGGATTATCTACACTTTGAGTCGCAAAATGTCCGAGAATCTTTCGACAAAGTTGAATGCTCGTGGCTATAATACCGCTTTTTATCATGCACAAATGGAGCCTTCAGAGCGGGCTCGCATCCAAGAAGAATTTATCAATGACCGTATTCCTATCATCTGCGCTACGATTGCTTTTGGCATGGGCATAGATAAGTCCAATGTGCGCTGGGTGATGCACTATAATCTACCCAAAAATATAGAAGGTTTTTATCAACAAATAGGTCGTGCTGGTCGGGATGGTTTGCCTAGTGACACCGTACTTTTTTATACCTATGGTGATTTAGAATTGCTTCAAAAATTTGCTATGGATAGCGGACAACCCGAAATCCAATTGGAGAAGCTCAAAAGAATGCAGCAATACGCCGAAGCGACCACTTGTCGCCGAAAGATACTCCTCTCCTACTTCAATGAGCAATTAGAAGACAACTGCGGCAATTGCGACGTCTGTAAAAATCCCCCTAAAACCGTAGATGGTACGGAGCTTGCGCAAAAAGCATTGTCGGCAATCATCCGCACCCAAGAACAAATTTCTGCTTCTATGACCATTGATATTCTTCGGGGATCGGGGCGAAAAGAAATCTATGAATTGGGCTATCAAGACATCAAAACTTATGGTGCAGGACGGGAATTGTCTCATTTTCAGTGGCAACAATATTTAATGCAAATGCTCCATCACGGGCTCTTTGATATTGATTATCAAGACCATCACAAATTGAAGGTGACGCCTTACGGCAAAAAAATATTATTTGGCGAAAAAAAATTGGAGTTGGTCAAAATCGGATCTTTTCAAGACCTTCAAAAGGCTCAAAAACCAAAAGCTGTCGTCTCCAAAAAGCAACATAAAGAATCCAAACTTTTTGACAAACTGCGGGAGTTGCGCTCCGAAATTGCACAAGAAAACGGAGTGCCCGCTTATATCATTTTCTCTGACAAATCACTTCGCCAGATGGCCGAAGAACGACCTGTCTCCAGAGACGAAATGATGAAAATATCCGGTGTTGGAGAGCATAAATACCTTCAATATGGGCGTCAGTTCTCATTGATTATCAATGAGTTCAATATCACTGAGCATAATAATGAACAAAGCAAAATCTATGGTTCTACTTTCCTTTATACCAAAAAATTGTTAGATGAAGGATTATCCATCGCAGAGATCGCCAAAAAACGACATTATAGTACGATGACCATCGAAAGTCATGTTGCCCGTCTATATGCCGAAGGAGAAGATGTGAATGTTTCTAGTATCATTTCGGAAGAGCAATTAGTTGAGCTGGCGGTTTTGTTGGGGGAGCTCCCCTACCCTGTTGATTCCAATCTCAAAAAAGCTTTTGAGCATTTTAAGGAAGAGTTTTCTTATGCGCAACTTAAAATCGGCGGAGCTCATCTAGAACGACAGAAGGTTAAAAAGACTTTGTTTTAATTTGCCAATGGTTCGATAAAAAAGCAATACGACAACGTAGCCTGCCACGCATCCAACGGACTTTAACCATTGCTCGCTTGACTTGCTTCAACGGGCTAAAGCTCATTGCACCTGACTTGCTTCAACGGGCTAAAGCCCATTGCACCTGACTTGCTTCAACGGGCTAAAGCTCATTGCACTTGACTTGCTTCAACGGGCTAAAGCTCATTGCACTTGACTTGCTTCAACGGGCTAAAGCTCATTGCACTTGACTTGCTTCAACGGGCTAAAGCCCATTGCACTTGAACGGCTGTTTGGCTCGACTTGCCATAGTATCTACATTGCTCCCTTGACCTTGCTTCAACGGGCTAAAGCCCATTGTACTTGACTTTTTGGGGGAGCTAGGCAAATTGGTCCCCAACATCGGGAGAAGATGTTTTTAGTAGCTGTCTAAAGACAAAGATAAATCCAATGAGAGTAAGGGCAAGCACCCACCAAGCTGGTAAGTCAATGGACGTCGAGTCCCCCAATTCATCAATCATTTCAGGGTGCAAGACCATCGCTACGGCTTGAGAAGCATTAAAAAGAAAATGCAACAGCATGGGCACCAATAACGATTTGGAGAAGAAATAGGCATACCCCAATAACATGCCCAAAAACATCCTAGGTAAGAATCCCGCAAATTGAAAATGAATTAAACTAAATATAGCTCCCGATAACAAGATGGACAGATGCGGCTTTTGTGTCCAATTTTCTAAGCCTTTTTGAACAACACCCCGAAAAATAAGTTCTTCACCAATAGCCGGTACCAAGCCTATCAAAAAAACAACCAACGCCATATTGCCTGAAGAAAGCAGGGTTTTCAAAAAGCCATTGATTTGGGACTCCATGTCTTCCATATTTCCCGAAAGGGGAATCTGATTATTTATCCACGTCAATAAACCTACTTGCGGAAGTCCCAACACAAAAAGTAAGGCAATGAGCCCTAATGTGTCCCAATTGGTATTTCGGAAGATAAATGTACCTTTTTGCCGCAAGGCTGGAAACATATAAATCGTCAGCGCCCCCGGTATAATAAAAAAGAAAAAATGCTGGATAAATAGCTGTACCGTCAAAACGCCCAAGCTAGGAGTGTCCACCTGAGCCATATAGTCTTCTCCCGTCAACTTGCCCATGAACATCAACACTCCAACAGCCAATAAACTTGCAATGATGATCAGGCTAAATAGAACAAGAAAGGGATGAAAAGAGCCTTTGGCTTCAAATATATTTTTGGGCATATTCTGCTTTATTTTCTGCAAAGAAAGCACAAATTATTACATTTGCCAAAAAACTAACCATAAGACATGACTAAACTCAGCGTAAATATCAATAAGATTGCTCTAATCAGAAATGCTCGTGAAGGAAATCACCCTGATTTGTACCAAATTGCGAGAGATTTGGAGCGATTTGGGGCCGATGGCATCACGGTACATCCGCGCCCCGATGAGCGGCATATCCGATATGCAGATATTCCGATTTTAAAGGACTTGGTGACGACGGAATTTAATATAGAAGGCAATCCTACGGAAGCCTTTTTGGAGTTGGTGCTCAAAAACAAGCCCGACCAATGTACTTTGGTGCCAGATTCGCCAGATGCATTGACATCGGATGCGGGATGGGATTGTATCAAACATAAGAATTTTTTGACGAAAGTCATACGTCGATTACAAGATGCTGGGATTCGTGTGTCCTTATTTCTTGAGCCCAATGAAAAACAATTGTATGCTGCGAAGGCCACTGGAACAGATCGGATTGAATTTTATACGGGACCGTATGCGGCTAATTTTGGCAAGAATCCCGACCTAGCGGTGTCTGCTTTCGCAAAAGCTGCACATATTGCTAAAAATTTACATTTGGGCGTCAATGCGGGTCATGACCTAAATTTAGAGAACCTAAAACACTTCAAGCAAAATATACCTAATCTACTCGAAGTGTCTATAGGTCATGCACTTATCTCTGATGCCCTATATTTTGGTTTAGCCAATACGGTGTCGATGTACAAAGAATTATTAGGCAAAATCGAATAAACACCAACGAAAACTAAATAAAAATCGTCTTGTATTAGAATAAAAGTTGCCTTAAAACTTTTCAAATGTATAGTCTTTTCATACATTTGCAATTAAACCTTATTTTTTAATCTAAATCGAATGAGTAATGAAGAAACTTTCACTCGTTTTTGCGCTGATATTTTTCAGCGCCAGTTTAGCCTTAGCACAACGTACTATCTCAGGGGTAGTCGCGGATGAGCAAGGTGAACCACTGTATGGTGCCAGTGTCCTAGTGACCGGAACTACAGTGGGTACAACAACGGACTTCGATGGTAAATACTCCATCAATGTCCCTACATCCGCCACTAGCATAGAGATAAGCTATACCGGATTTACAACACAAGAAGTTCCTATCGGTGCTTCGAATGTAATTGATGTGACCCTTGCGGAAGGGATACAAATAACGGACATAGTAGTCACTGCATTGGGTGTATCAAAAGATGAAAAAGCCATTGGTTATGCAGTACAGCAGGTAAGTGGAGACGAATTAACGGCGGCACGAGAATCAAATATTGTTAACTCCTTAAATGGAAAGATAGCAGGAGTACAAATTACAAATAGCTCTGGTGCCGTTGGGGCATCATCGCGGATTGTATTAAGGGGTGCTTCATCTATTGTGGGTAATAATGAGCCACTATTCGTGGTAGATGGTATTCCAATTGACAACACTAGCTATGGAAGTTCAGATGCTTCTGGAGGATTTGATGCACCAAGTGGAATTGCAGATATCAATCCAGATGATATAGAGAGTATGTCCGTATTGAAAGGACCATCAGCCGCCGCCTTGTATGGTATTCGAGCAGCAAATGGGGTCATCCTAATAACAACAAAAAAAGGTAGTAACAATAAAGGCTTAGGTATTTCTTTTAATGCCAATGTCTCTTATGAAACTCCATTACGTCTTCCAAGTTTTCAGAATTCTTATGGAGGAGGTGGAAATCAAAATAACTATCAATGGGTAGATGGTTCCACTGGAAGTGGAGGCGTGGATGAAAGTTGGGGTCCAGCTTTAGATGCAGGATTGAATTTTGTTCAATTTGATAGCTATAAGAACGGCGGCAAACCATCACCATGGGTATCTCATCCCAATAACATTCGTGATTTTTATGACATCGGAGTGACCCAAAACTATGGTCTATCGTTTTCAGGAGGTACCGAAAACGTATCCTATCGTCTATCAATGGGTAACCAAAAGCAAAAAGGAATGGTGCCTAATACCAGTATAGAGAAAATCAATCTAGGAGGCAACACACACATAAAAGTAACAGACAAGTTTGATGCAGGTTTTAGGATTATGTACATCAAACAAACAAGTGATAATTTGCCAACAGGGGGTTATGACAATGAAAACCCGGTACAACAGATGATTTGGTCACAAAGGCAGGTTGATTTTACCAAGCTAAAAGATTACGAAAACCTACCTTTATCTCCCGATGGCACAGCCGCAGCAGGGACACCACTAAACTGGAACACCAGATTTCAAAACAACCCATATTGGGTACTAGCTAATAACGTAAACAAGTTAAATAAAGACAGAGTCATAGGCGGTCTTAATTTTGGTTATCAGTTTACGGAAGGCTTAAGAGCAGACCTATCAACGGGAGTTGATTATTTTGCTAGCGTTATCACTACACAAAAGGCTAAAGGCAGTAACGAGTATCCTGATGGGTACTTTGATGAAACAGATAGAAATTTTCAGGAGACCAACTCGCAGTTGACCTTGGCCTATAATAAAGATTTCACTCAAGACTTGAGCTTTGAATTAACTGTAGGAGGTAACAAAATGAACCGTCGCTATAATCGTCTTTATAGCCAAGCCCCTGCATTAGAGTTGCCAGGATTGTACACCTTGTCTAATCTGAAATCTGGTTCTACAGCTGTAAATACAAAAACAATAAGGAACAGTGCAATCAACAGTTTATTTTTTACCACGCAAGTGGGCTTTTTACACGCCATTTATTTAGATATTACGGGGAGAAAAGACTGGGCTAGTGTTTTGCCTAAAGAAAACAATTCTTTTTTCTACCCATCTGTTAGTTTAGGTGTTGTAGCATCAGATTTGTTTTCGATGGATAAAAATATCTTCTCTTACCTAAAAGTAAGAGGAAGTTGGTCTAAGGTAGGAGGTATTGGCGCTTTGTCCCCATACAATCTAGCACAAACGTTCCCATTTAGAGAAGAGGCTTGGGGCTCAACTTTATTGCCATTCTCTTCAAATACATTGCGTAATCCTAATTTATTCTCTGAAGCTGTGGTCGGTACAGAATTTGGGTTAGAGTATAAAGGATTTAAAAATAGAATTCGTTTTGATGCAACCTACTATGATCAAACAAGTAAGGACTTGCTAGTAAAACTAGAAGTATCAGCTGCTTCGGGTTTCATCTATGCATGGGATAACGTAGGAGAAATGAGAAACAAAGGAATCGAGTTGTTATTTGGAGCTGATGTTATCCGCCAAAAGGATTTTAATTTTGGGTTTGATATTACTTTTGCAAAAAATGACAACGAAGTTGTTACTTTAGGAAATGCAGACGCAATGATCTTAGGAGGACAATGGAACGTCGATGTACAAGCAATTGCTGGAAAACCATACGGTGTGTTATTTGGACCAGGTTACTTGCGGTCTCCTGACGGAAAAATTGTACACAAAAATGGCAAACCTGTCATTGATACAAAAAACAAAATTTTAGGGAATATTACCCCAGACTGGACAGGTGGAATCACCTTTAACTTAGGCTGGAAAGCCTTCTCATTTAATACAATCATCGATGCCAAAATGGGCGGTGACATGTATAGCATGACTTCCACCTGGGGACGGTATGCAGGTGTCCTCGAAGAGACCTTACTAGGAAGAGAAGAAGGAATAGTTGGTGATGGTGTGAAAAACATCGGCACAGCTGACAATCCAAAATATGTACCCAATGACGTGGTTGTTACCGCAGAAGAATACAACAAAGCTGCTTACTCTAATAGCGTAGCTGAAGGATCTGTATTTGATGCTTCTTATGTCAAATTAAGACAGCTTATGTTAGGGTATAAGCTACCAAAGAAGTTATTATCTAGAGTTAATCTAAGTAATGCTACATTTAGCTTAGTAGGTAGAAACGTTGCTTTGTTGTATGCGCCAATTCCTCATATTGATCCAGAAAGTGCATTTGGTAGCTCTAATGGATTGCAGGGGATAGAATTTGGTCAACTGCCTTCAGCCAAGAGTTTCGGATTTAATCTTAACATTAACTTCTAACAAAAATAATCATGAAAATACTAAAATATGTTCTTATCCTTGCGTTCACTGCCACTGTTTTTGCTGGCTGTGATAAAGGGTTCGAAGAATTAAACACCAACCCCAACGAACCTACAAAGGTGCCATCGGGGCTTCTTCTAGCCGATGTGGTTAGAAATACAGGCAACAACCTATACTCCACTTTTGTCGGAGGTGACATGGGAGAATGCTGGGCTCAACACTGGGCGAAAGTCCAATACAATGATGAAGCTCGCTATACACCACGTGCGAGTGTAATTGAAAGCATCTGGAAAAACTTCTATGAGGATGTAGTGGCTGACGCTAGCCAGATGGAGAAGTTAGCAGAAGAAGAAGGTAATGAAGCTGCCCAAGGAGCCGCTATAGTGATGCAGGCCTATGCTTACATGCTGTTGACTGATTTTTATGGAGATATTCCATTTTCAGAAGCAGCAAAAGCTACGGAAGGTAATTTTACACCAAAATATGACAAACAAGCCGATGTTTATCAAGGTATCATAGGCATGCTAAAGAGAGCGTCAGAGTTATTAGCTACAGGCAATGGCTCTCTTGTAGAGTCGTCCGACTTGTTGTATGGAGGAGATATAGCTAAATGGGAAAAATTTGCCAATTCGCTTAAATTTAGAGCTTTAATGCGTATTTCTGGGAAAGTCGATGTACAGAGCGATCTTACTGCTTTGATGGACAAGCCTATGTTTGCTTCTAATGAAGATGATGCCGAATTGACATATTTGGACGCTTATCCTAATGCAAACCCAATCTACGAGAATGTGGTAAGGGGGGTTAGAGAAGAGTTTAAAGTTAATTCAGTTTTGGTGGATATGCTACAAAACAATAGTGACCCCCGTCTTGATATTTATGTAGCCAAAAATGCGGACGGCATTTATCGCGGCAAGCCTTCTGGTATTTTTGATGTACCAAGTGGTGATTATAATTATGACAATGTGTCACCAATAGGAGCCTTTTACCTTGAAGCTACTAGACCTGCGGTTTTTATGTCTTTCTCCGAGTTGAGATTTTTCCAAGCTGAAGCACGGAAAAAAGGTTGGATATCTACAGAAACAACTGAGAAGTATTATAACGATGGTGTAAAAGCTAATCTTGAAAAAAATGGTATAGGTGATCAGTATGATACCTACATAGCGAATGCTTTTGCATCCTACAATGATGGAAATGGTCTTGAGAAAATTGCGACCCAAAAATGGCTTGCTTTGTATTGTCAAGGTACCGAAACTTGGGCAGAATGGAGACGTCTAAAGATTCCTGCTTTAACACCTGCAATCGAAGGTAGTATTGATGAAATTCCTTCAAGACTTCAATACCCATCCATTGAGCAATCTGTCAATAAAGACAATTATGATGCTGCGGTGTCAGCTCAAGGAGCTGATTTATTGAGCACCAAGATCTGGTGGATGGATTAATTTTTTAATAAAAAAATGAAAAAAATGAAAAATATATTTTTTAAAGGTCTTGCCCTTTTATTGGTTATTGGGTTTTCTTTTGGCTGTAACAAAGAGCCTCAAGATTTGGTAACTCAAGATGCAAAATCGGGTGGACTTGTAAGTGTTGAGACACCGCTCCATGTCTATAAAAAAGGAGATTCAGGTTTAGACCTAAAAACAAGTGTACTTGTTTTTCAAGGTGCTGTAAAGACAACTAAAATTCATATTTATAAGCAATTTTTTACTGCAGCAGGAGATGCTAGTAATAAGGAACTTTTGAAGACGGTTGACATTACAGATCAAACGAAAACAACAGTCATTGATTTTGTTACAAAATACAATGAATTAGCGACGAATCTATCGGTAAATAGTACTCCCATGGATCCGAATGATGATGGCAATCTTGTTGTTGGAGATTATTGGTCACTAACCTATATCGCTGAAACATCTAATGGTGATAAGTTTTTGAACAAAGCCACCACAAAAGTAGGTGTCTCTGGTAGACTTGCTGGGATCTATAATATTGAAAGAGGCTGGTATATTCACCCTTCTACTGCTCCAAATCTTGCTGGAAACTATTCGGGCAACACAAAAGTCATCGAGTCCGTAGCTGATGGTCTCTACAAAATGACTACTATTGGTCCTTGGAATGATGATAATCCAATTTATTTTCAAGCGGATGAGAATGATTTCACAATTACAGTTCCCAAAGAAGTGTTTGGTGAAGTTCAGAAAGTATGGGGAGGGGCTGACGAAGTCGCAACTTGCCAAGATAATCCGACTAACCTTGTGGATGTCACCTGCACCAATACTTTTTCTTATGAGGCGGATGGTCACGATGTAATCAAAATTTCTTATGGTTATATTCGGACTTCTGGCACTCGTGAGTTCGATGAAATTTTAATTAAGCAATAAAAAAAAATAATGATGAAAAAATTTCTTTTTGGCTTTCTTGCGTTTGCCTTGGGAGGGCTTTTAATAAGCCTTTCTAGTTGTCAAAAATCTGACGACTTCACGGGTAAAGCAACTTGGAAAGCAGCCAATTCTGCTGGATCTCTTGATAATAGCGGTCCTTTCACTATCGTTGAAACAAATGAGGATATTCTTATCCCTATTACTTTAACTCTTAGTGAACCACAAATTGCTGATATCACAATTAATGTGACAGTAGTACCTGGTGCTACTGCTACGGTTGATGAAGACTTTACTTACGACGCTAGCATTTTTATTCCTGCACACCATACTACGGGTGTTTGTAATGTGAAAATTATCGGGGATAGCGATGCTGAGAATGATGAGACTTTCTCTTTACAATTTGGTGATTCTACGACTACCAACGTAAACTTCCCAACGAAAGTAATTGATTTTACCATTAAGTCGCAAGATTTAACATTGGTTTTTGATTGGGGCGGAGAAATTACTTACGGAGGCTCATCGGTTAGCTTATGTGATTCTGTTGATTTAGACTTTTATGTCATGAGCGCCGACACTACAGATATGGGGATTTATGATGCGGCTACAGGAGCTTGCCCTGAAGGTATCATTTTCTCTAATTATGCTAATGGTGATTACTATTTTTGGACGGCAATCTATCAAAATCAGATTAGACCATCGTCTGGTGCTATTGATTTTCCAGTTGCTATCACGGCTCAGCGCCCTGGGGAAGATGCTCAGGCTTTAAATCAGCCTGCTGGTTCAAATATTAATTCTGACGATACCGACTATGCAAATGATGGCGCTCAAACGCTCAAGTCCTTAATTAAAGTTACTGTTAAGGATGGAGGATTCGACATCATTAATCCTTATACCAACGAAGTTATGCTAAGTCTATAGAGACTTTTTACGCAGAACTATTTTGCAGCCTTCTTTCATTTATATGAAAGAAGGCTTTTTTGTAAATTAAAGTCTGCTAGACCTTTCGGCTAAAACCTAATCTCATACCCATACCCCCCACTCTCCTTATCCTCCTTTTGGGGCATTTTCTTAGATTTCACGGTGGTATAATTCAATTGAGAGATAGGCATTGCGCTCTGTTTTATTCGGGCTTGAGCAGCTTGCGCAAAATTGAAATTAATTTTGATGCTTTTGTTATGTTTGAGTTTTAGGCCCCGCGTTTTTTTGACATTAAATTTAAGAAGCTTCACCACGCGCTCCGCTTCTTCATCACATCCGTATCCTAAGCCGTGGATTACTTTGGTAGAGAGAACTTCTCCGCTTTCATTGACCACATATTTTATAAAAACCTTACCTCCTATCTTGGCTTCTAGAGCTGCCTTGGGATAGACCAAGTTTTGTTGAATAAACAAACGTAGCGCCTTTAAGCCACCAGGAAAAACAGGTGCATTGATAAAGTCATTTTTTTTTCGTTTCATAAGACCTGCATACGATTTGAAGGTGAATTAGTTGCTCAAGTTTAGGTTCTTATAAATAAAGGTCGGTCCCAGAAATTTTCTTTAACTATTGGTAACAACAATTTTTCGGAATAAGCACCACTGGATCATACTAGAGATTATTTTCATAGCCATACCTGATAACGTTGATAAGCATTTTGTATTGCAAGCTTCGAGAGCTAAAAAAGCCACTCTGCGCAAGCTTGCTGTAATATGGGAAAGAACTCTTGATGAATCACAGACAATTCAATTTTTTTAGACGCATAAACAGTCTGCGCCTTATCAAAATTTTGATCATATTTGGCTCGTTTGGCTAACCGACAAAATAAATCGCTTCTCCCTCTATTAGATAGATAGCCATTCATCCATTTAGCAGAATACATGGCTCGCACCCTAGGTCTTGCATGCTCTGGAATAGAATCTATGTGAGAATCCAAAAATCCATAACATTTTTCTAAAAAAAACTGAATAGGCTCATTACTATACTCCTCCCAATGCTCAATCAGCAGAAAATCAAAATAAATATCAAGGATAACTGAAGCATATTTGCCAAAAGATGAATAAAGCAACCGTTTGCCTTCCAAGACTAATGCATGATTATCCGTAAATTGATCAATAAAACGATGGAAATCAATCCCTTTTTGGATGGATGACGGTAAGGTGTCCGCAGTGGATTTACGGACAATATCACCCAGAAAATTGCCCAAATGAATATCGTTGGAAGCTTTGGTGGAAAGAAAAAAATGACTTAGATAATTCATATATTGAGCTAACAAAGAAAAAAAGCCATCAAAATTGATGGCTTTTTTCAAAAAATTCGTGAGGATAGGCAGATTCGAACTGCCGACCTCTTGCCTGTCAAGCAAGCGCTCTAAACCAACTGAGCTATACCCTCCTGCATTTGAAGTGCAAAAGTAGGACAAAAATTGATAACCTACAAAATTATTTCAAGAATAAAATAAAAAAAACACCCTACTCAAGGACGAGCAGGGTGTTTTTTAATTCAATTTTGTTTAAAATGATTCACAATCATTTACAGCAGTATTTATCTGGCAACAACAAACATCTTAGTTGCGATACCTTCTTCAGTTTGAATTCTAACTAAATATTGACCATTAGGAAGATTCGATACATCCAAAGTCTTAGTTTCATTCAATGCATTTTTCCATTGACCAGTTTGTAACAAACTACCTGTCATGGTACCCAAAGCATAAGAAATATCAGTTGCATTTTCAAAATCCAACTTCAAGTTCAATTGATCTTGTACTGGATTTGGCATTACGGTGATTACATTGTCAGGTAATTTTGGTAGCTTAGAATCAACCGCAAACATCAAGGTCAAAACGATTTGTGGATCAGCTGTAGAACCGCTCCAACCTCCATAGACATTGCCATCGAGTAGGATGATCCCTCCATCACCTGAATAGTGCATATTAGATGAATAGCCAATAGAAAGCCCAACAGAGTTCTTATTAACGGAAGTTTCTACTAAGGCTAAATATTCTTCATTAGGCTCAAGGATAACGTCAACATCATCACCAAACAAATCAGTAAATTGTGTGACCCAGACCATAGAATCTTCTAGGCCTTCAGTAGTGTAAGTATATTCAACATATCCTTTTAGCTCCCAACCAGGAATAGACATTCCGGGCTCTGGATCATTTGGGTACTTCAAAGAATCCACTTTATAAATCCAAGCTTCAACTGTTGCCCCTGTCATCTGTGCCAAGTCACTTTTATGGCAAGCAAATCCCATAGAATCCACATAAATCTCTAATTGCGCACCAAAGTCACACGTGTGATAAAAAGATCCTACAGCAAGGAAACTAGTAATATCGACTGAAGGGAATGGAAAACTTCCGACACCTGGCCCCTTAGCAAAGGTAGTATTAGATATTTTATACCCACGCCCATCAGCATTGTCTCCAGGGTTAAAGTCTTGGGTATTGTCTGTAATAGAATATTCAATCGTATAGTCACCTTCCGTATTCCCTGGACTCCAAAGATTCGTAAAAACAATTGTATCTTCAGGGCTTGTTCCATCGGCAGTAGCCAATAAGTTGGCAATTAAAACGGAGTCTTTATAAATAACTCCATCATCGTCACTTACTTTAACCCAAACAGCTACATCTGTTCTTTCTACTCCAGCAACGTTACGAATAACACAATTAAAACCCATTGAATCACAACTTACATCTGTCATTGAAGGCTGTGAATAACTACCAGCTGGATAGAAGTAATCCACGATAGCCAAATCATTTTGTGGAGACTTTATCAAAGAAACATCATCTATAATCCAATAGTAATATTGACCATCCCACACAAAACGGACACGAACGTCTGACTGATTTGCCGCAGTCTCAGAAATATCTACATAAGTCCATCCGTCTCCGCCAGTAGCTTCATTACTAGACAAAATATCGTTATAAAAAACAGAATACGACACCCAGTTGTTTCCCCCATCATTACTTACTTCAACCCTCGTTGATGTATTAAGGTTTCTCATACTCTCATAAAACATCAGAGATACTTTATCTTCTCCTGCACAATCCATAGAAGGAGATGTCAAGACACTCTTCTGGGGTGCTGGAGCACTACCCTTGCCAAAATTATTTTTGATACCAGCATTGTCGTAGCCATCAGAATCAAATCCAACTGCTCCGTTGGCTACTGTTGGCGATTGAATTGTACCTGTCGCACCCCAATATGCGCCAGTAGCCATTTCGCCATTCTCATCCCAACGCCAGACTCCATTAGCCGCACTATCTTGGTTCGCACTTGCAAGACCTTCGGTAGTCCAGTCATTGAGACCACCATTAAAAGTGGAATTGTCATACTCGGCGCCAATCGAATTTGGGCCACCCCAAATGTACTCCACACCAACTTGTGCCGAAACTTGAAAACTCAAAATTAATAGAAAGTAAAAAACGGCATTTTTTACGTAAGTGAACTTCATAATCACATATTTTAAATGAACAATAATGACGCTAGATGCGCCAAGAATAAATGCCATATTATTAGAGAAGGACTGCAATATAAGTAAAAAGTAATAATCTATAAATCATTTAATCTATTTTTTATAAAAAAAAACACCCTACTCAAGGACGAGCAGGGTGTTTTTTAATTCAATTTTGCTTAAAATGATTCACAATCATTTACAGCAGTATTTATCTAGCAACAACAAACATCTTAGTTGCGATACCTTCTTCAGTTTGAATTCTAACTAAATATTGACCATTAGGAAGATTCGATACATCCAAAGTCTTAGTTTCATTCAATGCAT
>CAMZKG010000140.1 GCA_947311105.1 uncultured Saprospiraceae bacterium | reverse complement strand
CGCTTGCCCTGCGGGCTTTGCTGGTTGAGTCACTCGCTGCGCTCCTTGGTTGAGTCGTTCGCTTCGCTCTCTGGTTGAGTCGCTTGCCCTGCGGGCTTGCTAATTTTGGACTAGTATGGCTAAAATGTTAATTACTCTTTGTAACTTTACGTTCATTCTTAAAAGACCAAAATAAAATTCTTTGAGTAAGGACTATTTTTACGACCCAAACAATCGCACCAAAATCACAGCAGGTAGTCGGCGTGCCACTTTGAAAGATGGGTATCGGCATAAGGGTATGCGCAAAAAACTGGTCCAACAACTTCAAAAAAAAGGGATTACGGATGCCCGTATTTTGGAAGCCATCGGCACACTTCCACGACATTTCTTTTTGGACAAGGCTTTTGAAGAATGGGCATATCAAGACAAACCTTTTCCAATCGCTAAAGAACAGACCATCTCGCAGCCGTTTACCGTTGCCTACCAAACCGCCCTGCTAAATATCCAAAAAGGAGACAAAATTTTAGAGATTGGGACGGGGAGTGGCTATCAAGCTTCTATCTTGAGTATGCTCGGCGCCAAGGTCTTCACCATCGAACGCCAAGAGACCCTTTACCTTTCGGCAAAAAAACTGAATAGAGAGTTAAAAATCCCTAGAATTAATTTTTATTATAAAGATGGTTTTTTGGGCATCCCACACCTAGCACCATTCGATAAAATTCTTGTAACCGCTGGGGCAAAAGAAAAACCCCAACAGCTCCTTCAACAATTAACCATCGGTGGGCAGATGGTGATTCCGATTGGAGATGATACCCAAGTGATGTACCGGATTACCCGAAAATCCGAGCAAGAATACATCGATGAGCAATTTGACAAATTTAAATTTGTACCCTTCTTATCTGGATTAGAAAAAGATTAGTAATGGCATCTCGTACTGAATACAACAACCCTAAAAGCTCTGAATCCTTAGGCCTACCTTATCACTACGAAATGGTTTCTGATTACACGCGAGTTACTCCATTCAAGGAAGCAATTTTACAAGCTTGTAAAGGCAAACGAGTTTTGGAAAGTGGAGCGGGGACTGCCATTCTTTCCATTCTAGCGGCACGAGCCGGTGCGACAAAAGTCTATGCCGTTGAAGTGGATGAAGCGATTGCAGCATTTGCACAAAAAAACATTCTAGAATCTGGATATTCAGACGTTATCACGCTGATTATCAAGGACTTAAAAGACATCACCCTTGCTGATATAGACGACCAAAAAGTCGATATAGCCATTGCAGAAAATCTAAGCACTTGGCAAGTCACCGAGCCGCAGATTCAATTGATGAACCACATCAATAGTTTTCTTATACACCGCCAAGGCGACAGAATACCGAATAAAATATTCAATAATATTGAGCTTGCACATTCACAATATACATTTGAAGGAATAGAAATAAGAACTTATTATTTTGAATTCACAGGTGTACGCCCTAGCCAGATAAAATCCGCCAAACATCTCTTTCGAGAAATCGACTTAAATCAAATATCAGACACCAAAATTGATCAAAAGATTACCCTGAAAGTCGATTCAGATGGTATCGTTAACAGCATCCGACTTACATCCCCACTACAAGTCGGAAATGGCATTTATTTTTCTTCTTCAGATAGTTTGATGCCCCCAGTGGTATATCCATTGCCCAAAGACCTTCTAGTCAAAGCAGGAGACCTAGTCGAAATTCACATTAAATACAGCAACAATACGGCTTGGGAACAGTTTTCGTGTAGCGCACAAATAGTCCACTCATAAAAAATAAGTCACCAAAAACATCACGACAGTCACAACAAACCCCACCATAAAAATATTATAAGAAATCGTCAAATATTTATATTTCCTGTCTAAGATTTCACCCAAAAAATACAAAGCCGCCGTCATACTAGCAAAGATAGAAGAGCCATCCCGTAGCATCAAATCCATTTGCCTTTGGTATTCATCTTTGCCCAGTTTTATAAAATCCATAAACGAAAATAATTGTTCGTTGGCATGAGCAACACCCCTAGGCAAGTTAGGACGGGATGATAAAATCGCAAAAATCAAGGAGCCCACAGCCGCAATCAAAAATATTAAAATAGGCACAATGACCATCGGATTAATGCTGCTGGCTACACGCTGATAGTTATAAGTCAATAAAGAAATCAAAACCGACACCAAAATAGAATTTACACTAATCATTATCCGAGCCTTATTGTCCGATATATCCACCAGCTTTGTATGGTAATCAAAGCTAGTCCGAAAAAAAGTCTGCACTTCTCTACTCGGCTGTGTCCGTGCAATCCCCCCAAACAGATGGGTTTCTTGTTCTACCCTAGCCTTCCTTTTGCTAACTTGCAGCTCCAAGCTGGCTATATTTTCCGTAAGGATGGACTGATATTTAGCTTTCGCAAAACTAGAATTTAGCTTAGCGTCTTTTATCTGTGTATAAAACCAAGACCGTGCGGCTGACTTGTTAATAGTTTCCTTGCGCATCAACTGCTGCTCCATACGATAAAGTGGCAAATACGTCTCCAATCCATCACCGAGCACATGAGTCACCCATGCATCCTGATACAAATCTGCCGCTTTCGAAGCTAAGGATTGCTTGGGGACTAGGCAGTTCGCAATTTGGCTTTTGTCTTCATTAGGTAAGTCCATCGTACTAAGAAAAGCCTGTAACTTATTCCAAGAAGCATCAACTGGCTGTTCATAGTTAATGGCATACCCTACCTGAGAAAAAAGTGCTGCAATTTGGGCATCCTGAATGATTGAAGGATTTAGAGATTGCCCGAGTCCTAGCTCTTCAATTCTAAGTACCAAACGCTTGGAAAGAGCCAAATTATGAAAGCTCAGCTTGCTGTTGGCATGTTCTAGATACCAATCCGCAATATACCTTTCTGCGGCCTGTAAAAGTGTCAATTTATCCATTACTTGCAAAATAAAACTCATTTGTTGAAGCGTAAAAGTAGGTAATATAAAAAAGAATGTACCCTTTTCTGCACAATTTTATAGGCAACACCAATCAAAAGTCACAAATAACATGGTATTAACACCAATTAATCTATTTCTTGGAGACTAAACTCAACAAGATTGCAAAAAAAAAGTTAACTTAGTAATTATTTACTTGGAGCTTATTATGTCACTTTGAAATAAATTTGCTCTTTTTCAAAATCACAGAATCAATGGATATTCTCGACCTTCTCAAACAACAAATGACACCAGATGTCATTAATGGTTTAACACAAAAAATAGGGGCTCAAGACCCTAAACAGACAGAAACCGCAGTAGATACCGCTTTGGCCACTCTCGTGGGTGCCATGAAGCAAACCACTGCTGACCCTGAAAAAGGAGCTTCTTTTCTTGATGCGCTAGACCGCGACCATGACGGTAGTGTGCTAGATGATATTACTGGCTTTATAGGTGGCAACTTTTCTGGCAACCAAAAAGCAACTAACGGAATGGGCATACTTAATCACCTAATGGGACAAAAGCAAAATGGTGCTTTTGATATGCTTTCGCAAATTAGTGGGCTTTCTTCTGGGCAGTCTGGCAATTTGATGGCTACTTTAGCTCCATTAGTGATGGGTATGCTTGGGAAGCAACGTCGCCAAGCCAGCAATGGCTTTGGGGTTTCTGACATCTTCAATTTATTGAATGGTAGTATGAACAACAACAGACAACGCGTACAACACCAAAGCATCGTTGAAAAATTCTTGGATGCAGACGGTGATGGCAGCATCATTGATGACATAGCTGGAACAGTCGGAAAAGGCCTATTGAATAAGCTTTTTGGAAAGTAAGTTTCTCATCAAATACGGATATAAAAGCCCTACTTGCGGTTGCAAGTAGGGCTTTTGGTATCATAATGGTTCCGCAAAAAGGCTCCGTCTGAAAATTTATTTTGTTCAATCGTTCAACTGAAACCAGGCAAAATCACTGTTGAAATTGGAGCCTGCAAAAAAAAGGTGGATGCCCCAAATAAAAGTGTGCGGATGCCCGCAAAAAAAAAGCCCATCTTCTATCGAAGATGGGCTTTTGCTTTTTAAGATCAAAAGCTGTTGTTTTATTGTTTCCGTTTAGCAGAATAATTCAGCTTCAGTTGCCCTGACTTACGAAGCTCAGTCTTAACATCAGAAACAATACCCATCGTCACTTCGCCATCTACTTTCAAAGAAGTAAAAATCATAGGACGCTGTGGCTCAGGAATCTTAGCCTTAAACTTCTCAATAAAGAAGGGAATTTCATCAGTATTGGCAAACTTATCTCCTAATTGAACCTGTGGAGCAGTACCATAAACCGCGGTATATTGGGGCAAAGGTTTTCCGATATAAATTGTATTTACCAAGTTTTTATGCTCCAACTTTACCAATTCGGTCGCTTCTGGCACGACATTTTTCACCATAATGGAAGAGTCCCGCATTTTTGTCGCTACCATAAAAAAGAAAAGTAACATAAAAACGATATCTGGTAGAGAAGCTGTAGATACAGCAGGTAAACCTTTATCCGTCTTTTTCTTAAACTTTGACATACTCGTTTATTTCAAATATTAGAAAATTATTTTTCTTCTTCACCGTAAGCTGACGGCTCTGCTTCCGAAAGAATAAAAGGAAATTTTGATCTTACTGCCTTTTTCTTCTCTGTAGTTAGCTCATCACTATATGGTACACCATAGAGTCTCTGACACTCTGTATCCCATAACTCTCTGTACGCAGCTTTCAGCTCATTGTACACCATCAAGTAAGTTTCGTACTTCGTGCCCCTATCATTTTTCAAGGAGATGATAGCCTTATTAGGAGCTTCCGCCAAATCTGCACGCCCTGTAGGGTTAGAAATAAACTCCTTGGCACGTTCTCGAAGAGAACTGACTTCTTCAGGCTCACCACGTACCAATAAATCATTGTTAGCGTTAACAAGCACCGCAAAAACATTACGTTTGTTTAATTTAACTTCTTCTGCATCATCTTCAGACCAAGGCGGCAACTTCACCGTAATCCCTGTATCAGGATTCATGGTTGTTGTCACTAGGAAGAAAACTAACAATAAGAAGGCAATATCAGCCATGGAGCTGGCATTCAGCTCATTATCCATTCTTTTAGCCATCGTGCTTTATTTAAACATTGAAGTAACTTCAGAAATAACCAAGCCTGCAAATGCCAACACGAGCAAAATCACTGTGGCATTGACACTACCGTTTACGTACTTATAGACACCAGGCGTTATTCCTTCTTTATCTAGAGTAGGTTGTAAAGCCGCAGGTGCATCACTAGAAGCCATCATAATAAAGACCCCGACAATGGCAAAAAGCGCCAAAAATCCTAATAAAGACTTAATCTGCTTTGGATTTTCTGCAAAGTACTTCACGACTCCAAATACAAGCATCAAAACAGCTAATGCTACAAGCACGTAGCTAATAACCAAGCCTGTACTCACACCAGCTATTTCTTTATTTACTTCAGCACCGTTTTGGTCAATATAAGAAAAAGCTTCCGTTGATGTTGCTGCCAATACAATATGTAGTATTGAGAGCACCGCCCCTATCAGGAAGGCGACCATCTGGCCTTTTTTTATCAAAAATTTATACATAACATCAAATTTTACTCTTTTTCACTTTTTGCGAAAGCTACTGGAGAATGGTTCAAAAAAAGGATTACTTGTTGAAGATATTGTAGCTAGACAACAAATCAACCAAACCGAAAGAAGTCTCTTCCATCTTTTGAGTAATACCATCAATTTTTGAAATGATGTAGTTATAAAGGATTTGTAGGATAATCGCTACAATCAAACCAAATACCGTAGTCAAAAGTGCCACTTTAATACCACCCGCTACTACTGATGGAGATAAGTCTCCAGAAGCTTCGATGTTATCAAATGCGCCAATCATACCGATTACCGTACCCATAAATCCTAACATTGGCGCCAAAGCGATAAACAATGCGATCCAAACCAATCCTTTCTCTAATAATCCCATCTGTACAGAACCATAAGAAACGATGGCTTTTTCTACTGCATCAGGGCCTTTTTTCACATTTCTTAGACCTTCATAAAGTACACTTGCACTAGGTCCTGGAGTGGCTTTACACACTTCCATTGCTCCACTCACATCCCCACTCTTTAGGTGGTCATCAATTTTAGACATTAATTTGTCAGTGTTAGTAGAAGCAATACTCAACGTAATAATCCGCTCAATAGCAAAAGCAAGACCGAATATTAAGGTAACCAACACAAAGGACATAAAGCCCCAGCCACCATCGATGAAATACTTTTTTACTAATTGAAAGCCCTGCGGGCCTGTAGCAACTTCGGCATCCTGTGCCATCAATTCGTGACCAAAAACAATGGCCAATCCAAAAACAAAAATTAGGGCAACTAATTTACGCATAGTCAAAGGTTTAACATTTTTAAATGAATTATTCTCAACGCAGTGTCTCAATGGCGGAGAGTAAGGGATTCGAACCCTTGGTACACTTTTGGCGTACACACGCTTTCCAAGCGTGCTCCTTAAGCCACTCGGACAACTCTCCATATTCATTGAAAATCAACTACTAAGAGTAGGTAGCTTCCAACTGAAAGATACATACTCTTTTTTCGTTCTCATTTTCTTAGTTTTTACGCTAAGAAGCAGTTTGTTCTCAATAGTCTGACGCTAAAGTATTATAAATTTTGGAATTCCTAATAGTTTTCAACCAAAAATCGTTTTTTTTTTCCAAAATCTTAGCTTTTTGTCCCAAAAAACAGCTTTTCAGCGTTTTCTGTCGTCTGTTTTTCCACTATTTTGGGCGCAAGCCCCCTAGTCTCCGCCAAGTGCTCTAACACATATTTTACGTAGCTACTTTCGTTCCGTTTTCCCCGAAAGGGAGCGGGTGTCAAGTATGGCGAATCCGTCTCCAAAACCAGCGATCCTAACGGGATGTCTTTGATTTCATCTCGTAATTTGGCATTCTTAAAGGTCAAGACTCCACCGATACCCAACAAAAATCCTAAATCAACAATCCGCTTAGCCTGCACAGAACTTCCCGTAAAACAGTGAAATATTCCACGTACTTTAGGGCTTTTTATTCCTTTGACTAGCTCTATCAAAATATCCAAAGAATTTCGAGCATGTATTATAATAGGTATATCCAGTTCTTCTGCCCATTTTGCTTGCGCCAAAAAAGCGTCTATTTGTTGCTCCTTAAACGTCTTATCCCAGTATAAGTCAACCCCGATCTCCCCTACTGCCACAAACTTTCGTTCAAAAAGGTATTTTTGGACAATCGCCAGCTCTTCTTGATAATTTTCTTTGACGCTTGTCGGATGTAAGCCCATCATTGGATAGCAAAAATTAGGATATTCTTTTTCTAATTGAAGCATTCCATCAATCGTACTGCTATCAATATTAGGCAGAAAAACTTTTTCAACGCCTGCTTCCTGTGCTCTCGCCATCATCTCCGCCCTGTCCGCATCAAATTGACTCGCGTATAAATGTGTATGTGTATCTATCATGCTCGGTATAACGACTTTGCGGATTAACGGTTTAGTGGTTATTCATTTTTTTATTTAGGGTTTTCCTTTTCAAGTCATTTTTTTTATGATCTTTGCAGGCAGTATCTATAAGATGCTCTAACTATATGCTTTTGGTGGGTTAAAGGGTGTTCTTTTGCCTGCGGCGTTCATTTGCCTTCGGTGTTCATTTGCCTTCGGCGTTCATTTGCCTGCGGCGTTCATTTGCCTTTGGCGTTTATGTGGCTTGGGCGTCGTCCAATACAGGTTATTGTTTGACCAATAGTGACGAAGGAGCGCTCCAAGGACCAAGTGTACGCCATAGGCGGCAACACCAAAGGATGGTGGTAGAGACGAACGGCCGTTCGTCTTCCGCGGACATGATTCCTGATGTAAACGAGTCGGTAAAGCGGGATTGGTTGTATTAGCTTGCGCAAAAAAAAAAGAACAATTGGCGAAAAAGAAAAAATACTATGTAGTTTGGGTCGGTGCAAAACCTGGTGTCTATCAGACATGGGGTGAGTGCAAAGCCAACATTACCGCTTTCCCTGGGGCAAAATACAAGTCTTTCCCGACCCATCAGGCTGCTATTCAAGCTTTTAAGGACTCTCCTTTTAACCATATCGGTAAGACGGCTAAGCCCCCAAAACCCAATTTTGCCAAAGAAGGCATCATCAAAAATAGCCTTGCCGTTGATGCTTCGTCATTGGGCAATCCCGGCATCATGGAATATCGCGGCGTGCGGACTGATAGTCAAATAGAGATTTTCCGCAAGGGCCCATACAAAGATGGCAACAATAATATCGGTGAATTTTTGGCTCTTGTACACGGTCTTGCCTTATTAAAAAAGCAAGGTTTGCACAAAATGCCCATTTACTCAGATTCACGAACCGCTATGAGCTGGGTCAGAAACAAAAAAGTTAAGTCTAATCTCGTACGCACTCCTAATAACGCCATTATCTTTGAATTAGTGGAGCGTGCCTTGACTTGGCTAAAAACCAATACTTACGAAAACCCTATCCTTAAATGGGACACCAAAGGCTGGGGGGAGATTCCTGCGGATTTTGGACGGAAGTAACTCGAGTTTCGGCACTCAAGTTTAACGGTATTGGGATAGATTGGCTTCAGGCATGCTTAATCTTCGGGGAATTAGTTAAAGGTAAAGGATTAAAGGTCAAGGGTTTACAAAACCTTGGCTATTTTCTACAAAAAGATAAATCCAATCCAAAATGGCAGGCACGGACAAGCTTTCTTAAGCTATTTTTCACTAAAAGCTGAGAATGCCAATAACCAGGGGCTTTTCTAAGTAGCGAAACTTGAGTAAGTAATAGGGCCACGGGCTGAAGCCCGTGGTACTAGACCAGAGCTCCGTCAATAATTTCTTGCACAATTTCAGGATTAAGCAAAGTAGAAGTATCGCCTAGGTTGCTTATATCTTTGGTGGCTATTTTTCGCAAGATTCGGCGCATGATTTTGCCCGAACGGGTTTTAGGTAGTCCGTTGGAAAACTGAATTTTGTCTAACTTAGCGATAGGGCCGACACGCTCCGTGATTTTCTGATTAATTTCTTTGCGCAAGTTATCTGGATTACGTGCCAAACCTGCTTCTTTTAGGACCACATAGCCATACAGCGCATTTCCTTTGATGTCATGCGGAAAGCCCACTATGGCCGATTCGGCAACGGCAGGATGCTCATTGATGGCGTCTTCAATCGGCGCCGTTCCGAGATTGTGCCCTGACACAATAATCACATCATCCACTCGTCCCGTTATCCGATAATAGCCCGTCGCATCTCTCAAAGCCCCATCTCCTGTAAAATACATATTTGCGTAAGCTGAAAAATAAGTGTCCTTATAGCGCTGATGATTGCCCCAAATAGTCCGAGCTATCGACGGCCAAGGAAACTTCACACACAAACGACCTTCGACCTGATTGCCTTTTAGCTCTACCCCATTTTCATCCATCAAAGCGGGTTGAATCCCGATAAAAGGAAGTGTCGCATAGGTCGGAATCGTAGGCGTCACATACGGGATGGGCGAAATCATAATCCCACCTGTCTCCGTCTGCCACCAAGTGTCTATAATGGGGCTTTTCTTTTTGCCGACATTATCGTTATACCAGTGCCACGCTTCTTCATTGATAGGCTCTCCTACTGTCCCTAGCACTTTGAGTGAAGACAAATCGTATTTCTCTACAAATTCTAGATTTTCTTTCGCCAGAGCCCGAATGGCAGTCGGGGCCGTATAAAACTGTGTCACTTTGTGCTTCTCGACAATCTCCCAAAAACGTCCATAATCCGGATAACTCGGTACCCCTTCAAACATCACTGTCGTCGCACCATTCGCCAACGGACCATAGACAATATAACTATGCCCCGTAATCCAACCTATATCTGCTGTACACCAATAGACATCGTCTTCTACATACTGAAACATATTTTTGAAGGTATAAGCCGTATAAACCATATAGCCTGCGGTCGTATGTACCATGCCTTTGGGCTGCCCTGTTGACCCTGATGTATAAAGAATAAACAAAGGGTCTTCGGCATCCATTATCTCTGGTTCACACTTTGGAGACGCTTGCGCCAAAAGCGGCTGCACCCATTTGTCACGCCCTTCTTTCATCGTGATGTCAGAGTTAATTCTTTTTACAACCAAAACAGTATGTACTCCAGGACAATCTTCAAGTCCTTTATCCACAATCCCTTTTAAATCTATCGTCTTCCCCCCCCGATAAGAGCCATCAGATGTAATGACAACTTTGCAATCGCTATCGTTGATTCGGCTAGCCAGCGCATTAGAAGAAAAGCCTGCGAAAACCACCGAATGTATCGCTCCTATTCTGGCGCAAGCCAATAGAGAGACCGCCAATTCGGGTATCATCGGCAAATAAATACAAACTCTATCCCCCTTACCTACTCCATTGTCTTTCAATACGTTAGCAAACTTATTGACTCTTTGATGGAGTTCTTTATAAGAGATATGCTGGGCTTTTTCTTCGGGGTTATTGGGCTCAAACAAGATGGCCGTTTTGTCCCCGCTCATACGTAGGTGGCGGTCGATACAATTTTCTGTGATATTTAGTTTGGCGCCTTCATACCATTTGATTTCGGGCTTCTCAAAATCCCAAGACAACACCTTGTCCCATTTTTTGTGCCAACTAAAATGCTCTTCTGCTATCTCTTCCCAAAAGACTTCGGGCTCTCTTACGGACTTGCGATAGACCTTAAAATATTCTTCCAGATGTTTGATGCTATAATTACTCATTGTTTATTATTTGATTCAGCTTGCGCAAAAAAGGAATGGCAAGTTAGAGAAAAAAAGGAAAACAGGCATAATTTTATGACTGAATTCTCCAAATTCCAGAAGTATCTGAATCTCCATTCAGCGCTTTGTTCTCTTCTTCTGTTAATAATCTTGACTGGATAATAAACCGCACACCCAGTGGTATTTCTAAAGAAAAACTAGAGCCCCGCCCTGGTGTCACATCAATAGTCAGGTGTGTATGCTTCCAATACTCAAATTGATCTTCACTCATATAGTAATTGACTCCTTCGACCTGCCCCAGTAAAATATCACTATCGTCCAAATACATCTCTCCTTTTTCGAACACCATCGGAGCCGAACCATCACAACATCCACCGCTTTGATGAATCATCAATTCGCCGTGCTCGTCTTTGAGCTGGTTTAATATTTTTATTGCTTTTGGAGTGATGGCTACTCTTGAAAATTCCATTTTACATTTTTTTGATTGCTATTTGTAGAAAATCTCGGATTTTACCCATAACTCAAGTTCGGTACTCGTTCAACATGTCCGACTTACAGCGATGAACAAATTTTGTTCGTTCTTGACCTATTGGAACCAATTCCTGAATTGGAGCCAATTCCTGAATTGGAGCCAATTCCTGAATTGGCTCTACGGCGATACTCGCTTCGCTTGTCTCTACATCTTGCAAATTAATTTGCAAGTCCACTCGTTCAACATGTCCGACTTACAGCGATGAACAAATGAAATATAAAAAAGAAGGCTGACTAAGTTTTAGCCAGACCTTCCTGTTAAACTAACCCAACCGGCTAAAAGAAACCGAGTTTATTTTTATCGTAAGAGATAAGCATGTTCTTAGTCTGCCGATAATGATTCATCATCATCAAATGCGTTTCCCGGCCAAAACCAGATTTTTTATAGCCCCCAAAAGGTGCATGAGCTGGGTACGCATGGTAGCAATTGACCCATACTCTACCTGCTTTAATAGCTCTTGGGATCTGATATAACTGGTGCGCATCACGTGTCCAAACGCCTGCACCTAGTCCATAAAGCGTATCGTTAGCGATTTCGATGGCTTCCGCTTCATCCTTAAATTTTGTTACAGCGAGTACGGGTCCAAAAATTTCTTCTTGGAAAACGCGCATTTTATTGTGTCCTTCCAAGATGGTAGGTTGGATATAAAACCCCTTGGCAAGCTTTCCTGTCAATTTGCAAGCTTTTCCACCTGCCAAGACCTTGGCACCTTCAGCTTTTCCAATTTTAATGTAAGAAAGAATCTTTTTGTACTGATCATTTGACGCCTGCGCCCCAACCATCGTCGTCGGGTCATAGGGATTACCCTGAATCGCTGCATTGGTTCGAGCAATGACCCGCTCCATAAATGCATCATAGATGTCTTCCTGCACCAACAACCTAGAAGGGCAAGTACAAACTTCCCCTTGATTAAAAGCAAACAATACAGCCCCTTCAATGGCTTTATCCAAAAACTCATCATCGTGATCCATCACGGAGTTAAAGAAAATATTGGGAGATTTGCCCCCTAGTTCCATGGTAACAGGATTCAAATTTTTGGAAGCATATTGCATGATTAATTGTCCAGTTGTTGTTTCGCCTGTAAAGGCAACCTTATCCACGCCTGAATGAGAAGCCAAAGGCTTGCCCGCTTCCGGACCAAACCCATGAATAATATTCAACACACCTGGCGGAAAAACATCTGCAATTTTTTCCATCAATAAGGTTGCTGTGGAAGGGGTTTGCTCAGCTGGTTTTAGGATAACACAATTACCTGCCGCCAAAGCTGGTGGTACTTTCCAAGACAACATTAATAACGGAAAATTCCAAGGGATAATTTGAGCGACCACCCCTAGTGGCTCCTTAATATTCATGGAAAGCGTATTGGCGTCTAGCTCGGTTGCCGTTCCTTCTTCTGCTCTAATCACTGCCGCAAAATACCGCCAATGATCAATCGCCAAAGGAATATCAGCGTTGATGGTCTCTCTGATAGGCTTACCGTTGTCACAAGTCTCCACAAGTGCAAATTCTTCCAAATGTGCTTCAATAATATCTGCGACCTTATTAAGTAAGGATGCGCGGTGTGCGGCAGATGTATTGCCCCAAGCATCTTTTGCTGCATTTGCCGCTTCGACGGCAAGATTTACGTCTTCTTTTTTGGAGCGTGGGTACTGAGCAATCAATGAGTTATCAATGGGCGATGGATTGTCAAAATAATCCCCACCTACTGGGGCGACAAATTTACCATTGATAAAATTTTTGTATTTCTTTTTGAATCTTGGTTTTTTATAACCCATAACAAAGTTTTAATTAATTAAAAAATATTTCCTAGTAGTCATTTGCCTACAAAGTACTATATTTGCGAAAGCATCAAGCTCAACAAATAAACTACTGCTGCAAAGTTAATCTAAAGAATTAGTACTAAGCTGAACGATTCTCTTTTAAAATTGAACTTTTCTACTTTTCTTTAAAACCCCAAGCATTATGGATTACATACTCAACCACCATCACCAATCTAGAAAGCTCACCACGCTTATCGAAAATAGGACTTCCTATACGGCTAATCATTCGGAGTTAAATATTTATGAGACACATGCTGTCGCAGAAAAAGTAGCCCTAAAATTCAATTTTCCCATCATTGCCAGCATGATTACGGGAAAGAAAATAATGCATCTACAAGGTCTCCCAGCCTTCAGCTTTCTACCTGGCGAGTCCGTTGTGATTCCTGCTAATGAAACTATGATTATAGATTTTCCGGAAGCCACGCTACAATCTTCAACCCAGTGCCTTGCTTTGGGCATTCATGCTTCCAGAGTACAGGAGATTGTATCCTCCTTCAATCAAAATGTAGCCATAGAGTCCGAAAATAATCATTGGTCTATGGACAACGCATCGGCTCACTTAACTAATCAACCAGAAATCAACCATCTTTTAAATAGAATTGTCCAAACATTTACCCAAAACATCTTACAGAAAGATATTATTCTGGACTTAATGCTTCAAGAATTAGTCGTCAGATTATTACAGACCAAGGCAAGGTGTAGCTTGATCCATCAGCCTGAATTTTCTTTGCGAGACAGCCGCCTTGGTTCTGTCATCCAGCACATCAAACAAAACCTTACAGACAAAAATATTTCTGTTCAGGCTTTAGCGAATATTGCCCACATGAGTACGTCTCATTTTTACAAGCAATTCAAAAATACTCTTGGCGTTTCTCCCGTGGACTTTATTAATTCTGAAAGGATAAAATTTGCCAAAAAGTTAATGGCAAAAAATACCCAAGAGACGATATCAAACATTGCCTACAAATCTGGGTTTAACAGTATCAGCTATTTCAATCGACAATTTAAAAAGAAGGAATCTACTAGCCCTAGCCTATATCGTAAGTCATTGATAGTGTGACACTTGCGCAAATCACATTGCTTGGTTTCCGTTAAATGATTGAGACCAACATTTCAACGCTCCCCCTACCGCAGCCCCATTTTCCCCAACAAAAAGGTCGCATTAAAATTTTGGGTGATACCAGGGTGTAATTTATAATCATAAGTCACATCGTCATTAGCGATAGTTATTTCAAAGCAGATATTTCTAAAATTATCTGGATGCTTATCGGATAGTTTTCCAAGTTCTAAATCGTGAGTCGCTATAAGTCCCGAAATCGGGTATTTAAGTAGTTTTTCTAAAAACAAAATCGAGCCCATGAGCTTATCTTTTGAATTGGTGCCTTTCAATATTTCATCCAAGATGATGACGTATTTTCCGTTGGGATTAGCTTCAACCGTTTCCACTAATTTTTTGAGACGCAATAATTCGGCATGAAAATAACTAACGTCTTCTGACAAATCATCCGTGGTGCGCATACTCGTAAACAAATGAATGGGTTGGAATTCAAATCGGCTTGCGCAAACAGGTGCTCCGATAGATGCCAACAAAATATTCACGCCTACTGTTCTTAAAAAAGTACTTTTCCCAGCCATATTTGCACCCGTCACGATAAACATCTCGTGCAAGTTCGAAATCTCAAAATCATTGGTCACACTCTTTTGTGGAGCAATCAACGGGTGCCCCAAATCTTTGGCCAAAACCAATGTCTCTTCTGACATTTTCGGAAGGATAAAAGATGGATGATTTGCATAAAAGTTCGACAAGCTATTTAGTGCGTTTATTTCGGCCAGGGCATCGACCCAAGCAGGAATACTTTCGCCATATTGTGCAAACCAACTATCGACTTTTTTCAACAAATAAAAATCAATAAAGAACACGCCGTTTCCAACAATGATATAGATTGGGCTTGCTCTTTGTTCAAAAGAATTGAGCAGCTTCCGCAATTGCCGAAAGGCCACCAAAGCATTTTGGTTTTCTTGTAATAAATTCTTTTTTAGGCGCTGCAACAATTCAGACTTAAACTCCTGATTATCAATTAATTGTATCAATCGAATGTAAGGAGAGAGCTTTTTGGCAAAATCTGTCAGCCCTGAGTCAGCCGTCCGCAATTTCAAATTAAAAACATAGGAAATAAGTAGCTGAATCACTACCATCAGATAAGGATAACCCGAAGGCACCGCCCCCAAAAACGACAACACAAAAAGCGTTACGGTGATGAGGGGCAAAATAAAAATCAGATAGAAATATTTACTTTGCACGAAACTAGCGCTCAATGATATATTCCCAGCCAATTTTTTCTTCCACAAATCATCCAGCTCTCCTTCGGCTTGATAGTTTTGACGAAAGTCAATCCGCTCTTTTAAGTCCACAATGGCTCCTTGCCTTTTGCGAATCTCTTGGACATCAAATAATGGATTTCTTAGCCAAAAAGCCAATTTATCCGCCCCTTCTTTCAGTGCTGTTCGGTTGATATGCTGAAAAAGTGAGTTATGCCCAAAAACATCTAAATCATAGGCAAAAAAGTGTCCTGAATCTTGATATTCTATGCCATTATTCAATCCGTCCAATTGGCGATTGAGATAATCAATCTCGGTTTTGTTGACCTTTACTAATTGTTGGAGCAATTTCACTTTGGACTTTACCTTCCCACTCAAGCCAACAAATCTCAAAAAAATAAAGAACAAAAAAAAAGGCACCAGCCAAAAGAACTGCCCAAAATCCAGTTGAAACTGAGCGTACAAGCTCCAGGCAAAAACCAAAAATGTCATCGACCGCAACCAAGTTAGCTGACTACTTTTTTTCTGCTGTATTTTTAGCTTTTTGTTTAGCTCTTCAATTCTTTCTATATAAACTTGGTCATTCATTTCAATTCTCCTTTCTTGCCGCTTCTCTTTTAGCCTTTTGCTCTTCTTTCCATTTTTCTTTACGGACTGACTCTTTGTCGTACGCATTGATAATGTCCTTGACCAGTCGGTGGCGTACCACGTCTCCGACACTAAAGTTGACAAAACCAATCCCCCGAATAGGATTCAGTATATTGGTTGCCTGTACCAAGCCCGAGCGTTGATTGGAAGGTAAATCCACTTGAGACAAGTCCCCTGTAATGATACATTTTGCACTAGGGCCTAGTCGAGTCAAAAACATTTTGATTTGGAGTGCCGAAGCATTTTGGGCTTCATCCAAAATAATGAAAGCATGGTCAAGCGTGCGCCCCCGCATATATGCCAAAGGAGCAATCTCAATAATTCGATTTTCTTCAAAATATTTTAACTTATCCGACGG
>CAMZKG010000139.1 GCA_947311105.1 uncultured Saprospiraceae bacterium | reverse complement strand
AATTTGCCTTCGGCGTTCATTTGCCTTCGGCGTTTAACTTGCCTTCGGCGTTCATTTGCCTTCGGCGTTCAATTGCCTTTGGCGTTCAATTGCCTTCGGCGTTCAATTTGTCCTAGGGACGTTGATTTGTCCTTCGGACTTGATTTGGCTTTGGGGTTCAATTTCTAGGGGGATCGTTTTTGGAGTAAATTAGGATGTGGATCGCATAAAATAGGGTGGAGCGAAGAGAAAATCCGTACGGTGACTTTTCGGAGTGGACACCATCTAAAGTCAATAATTTTTCCTACTTTTGCACTCTCAAATCTTAAAGTGTAAAATATGGAATTCAATTTTTTCGAATTAGAGAAGAAGTGGTTGGCAACGTGGGAGCAAAACGGAACCTACAAGGTCTCCAATAAATCAGATAAACCAAAGTATTATGTCCTAGATATGTTTCCTTATCCTTCGGGTTCGGGTTTGCATGTGGGGCATCCACTGGGCTATATTGCGTCTGATATTTTCGCAAGATATAAGCGCCTGAAAGGGTTTAATGTACTGCACCCGATGGGGTATGATGCCTTTGGATTGCCTGCTGAAGAGCATGCCATCAAGATTGGGGTGCATCCCGCTGTCTCTACTTCGGAAAATACCAAACGGTACAGAAAACAATTAGAGAGCATCGGCTTGTCCTTTGACTGGTCTAGGGAGTTTCGGACAAGTGACCCTGATTACCATAAGTGGACTCAATGGATTTTTACTCTTTTGTTTGAGCATTATTATGACAAAAATGCGGATAAAGCTACGCCAATTACGGACTTAGTGGCGCATTTTGCAAAAAATGGAACGGCTGGGGTGAATGCCGCTACCAGCAACGAAGATGAGTTTACCGCTCAAGAATGGAACGCTTTTTCCCGCAAGGAAAAAAATGATATGCTCATGCAGTATCGTTTGGCTTTTCGCTCGGTGGGATATGTCAATTGGTGCGAAAAATTAGGGACAGTCCTTGCCAACGACCAAGTCAAAAATGGCCTTTCCGAAAGGGGACAGCATCCCGTCGAATTGAAACCGATGACACAATGGTTTTTGAGAATTACCGCCTATGCCGATAGGTTGTTGAGTGGTATGGAGACGATTGAATGGTCGGAATCCTTGAAGTCAATTCAACGGCATTGGATTGGGCGTTCTGAAGGAGCTTTGGTGAAGTTTGAAGTTGAAGGATCGGACGAAAAACTGCCTGTTTTTACGACTCGTCCAGATACGATTTTTGGAGTGACTTTTATGGTTTTGGCGCCAGAGCATGATTTGGTCAAGCAAATTACCACGCCAGCGCAAGCAGCCGAAGTGGAAAAATATGTAAAGTATGTAGCGGGTCGTTCCGAAAGAGAACGGATGGCAGAAGTAAAGGAAGTTACAGGTGCTTTTACGGGGGGATTTGCGATTCATCCCTTTTCAGGGAAAAAGATACCTATCTATATCAGCGAATACGTGTTGAAAGACTATGGTACGGGAGCGATTATGGCTGTGCCTAGCGATGATGAGCGTGATCAGGCTTTCGCAAAAGCCTTTGATATAGAGATTATTGATGTGATTGATAAGAGTGATTATCCGAATGCGACTTTGAGCGATAAAGTGGGGAAAGTCATTAATTCGGATTTTATTACAGGTCTGGAAGTGCCTGATGCCATCGAAGAAGTACTCAAAAGGGTAGAGTCTATGGGTATCGGTCAGCGTCGAGTGAATTATAAAATGCGTGATGCGGGATTTAGTCGCCAACGGTATTGGGGCGAGCCGATTCCTATTGTTTTTGATAAAGATGGTGTCGCGTCTAGCTTGCCGTTGTCTGAATTGCCGTTGGAGTTGCCTGATGTGCCGGAGTTTAAGCCTACGGCGGATGGGCGTTCGCCTTTGGCGCGTGCGGAAGAGTGGGTGAATTTGCCTGATGGTCGCACTCGCGAAACAGATACAATGCCTGGTACGGCGGGTTCTGCGTGGTATTTTATGCGTTATACGGATCCATATAATGAGCAGGCCTTTGCAGGAAAAGAAGCGATAGATTATTGGCAAAATGTGGACTTGTATGTCGGTGGTTCGGAGCATGCGGTGGCGCATTTGATGTATTCTCGATTTTGGACGAAAGTCCTTTTTGATTTAGGCTATATTAATTTTGATGAGCCCTTCAAAAAATTGATTAATCAAGGGATGATTCAGGGCATCATAGAGATCGCCTTAATGAAAAAAGTGAATGGGAAAAATCATTTTGTCAGTGCCGAGATGGCTGGTGATCGAAAAGGATATTCGGAGTTTTTTGTCCCCATTGCGTTTGTGTCAGATTATGGAAAAGAAACGTCGTATTTGAGTAAAGAAGGCTTACGCAAATTTATAGACTGGAATAAAGACTTCCAAGATGCCACCTTCGAAATGCCTAACGGTACTTTCAAAGCGGGTGTTTTTACTCCTAATAAAGAAGGTGCTACCTGTCGTTTTACTACGCTTTCTGAAGCGGGTAAAATGTCCAAATCTCGTTACAATACCATCAATCCTGACGATATCATCAATGAATTTGGAGCGGATTGTTTTCGGATGTATGAGATGTTTTTGGGGCCTATCGAGCAGTCGAAGCCTTGGAATACCAACGGGATAGATGGCGTTTCTAAGTTTTTGCGCCGTTTTTGGGCTTTGTTTTATGACGCAGACGGCAATTGGTTGGTGACGGACGATAAGCCTAGCTCGGAAGCGCTTAAAGTCTTGCACCAAACCACCAAAAAAGTACTGTCAGACATTGAGCGTTTTTCTTTTAATACTTGCGTGAGCGGGTTTATGGTTGCCGCTAATGACTTGCGTAAAATGAAATGCCACTCACGCGACATCTTGGCGCCTTTTGTTCGCTTAATGGCGCCGTTTGCCCCTTTTATCACCGAAGAGCTTTGGTCAAAACTAGGCAATGAAGGCAGTGTGCATCACGCTACATATCCGGATTTTGATGAAAAATACCTTGTCGAATCTTCTATCGACTACCCAATCAGCATCAATGGTAAAAAACGGGCTTTGGTCGCTTTTCCTGCGGATGCCACCAAGGCAGATATTGAAAAAGCAGTCCTAGAGCTGGAAATTGTGCAAAAATGGATTGATGGTAAAGAAATCAAACGTTTAATCGTTGTGCCTGGCCGTATGGTTAATGTGGTGGTTTAGTAAAATGAGTACTTAGGAGTTGCTACCGCAGCGGCATTCGATGCTTTCGCATCTCTGCGCTGCCATTTTGGATGGAGTACCAAAACTAAATTTAATTAACTCAAGCTTCCCGAACAACATTTCTAATACCATCTATTTTTTTAAGCTCCGAGATTGCGCGATGCAGTTGGTTATTATTATTGACCACTAACCGAAGCCGTCCTTCAAAAAATCCATCATGTCCGTCAATAGAGAAAGACCGAATATTGAGACCAAGATTAGAAGAAATCGTACTAGAAATAGCTTGGATAACTCCCACGCCCTTGTCCACTCCTGTGATGACTAAATCCGTATAATACAAGCTAGAAGTGCTTTTGCCCCATTCTGCCTTATGGATATTGTTAGACATACTAGCGAGCAGGTTTTCGGCATTGGGGCACGAGTTACGATGAATTTTCATACCGGCAGCCGATACATAAGCAAAAATATCATCTCCTAGTACAGGATTGCAACAGGGAGCAAGTGTATAGGCAAAGTTGTCTCCATCTTGTCCATCAATTACAATCTGGCTGCTACTATTCGTTGAGTCAAAGTCTTTTTTAGGTGCTTTTGGTAGGTCTAAAGACTTGACTTCTGTAGCTTTCTTTTTGGTAAAGTCAAATTTATTATCGACTATTGGAATCTGTTTTAGCTCCAATAAATTGATTTGGTCTTCTGATATCGCATAATAAAAATCTAAACGATTTTCAAAATTATAGTGACGCGCTAGGTTGTCAATATTAGATTCCAGATCAATTTTTAGTGCATTCAGCTTGCGCAAAAGTGCTTCTTTGCCAAAGGATGCCTGTTCTTTTTTTTCTTCACGAAGGGCTTGCCGAATTCTTGACCTAGCCTTTCCCGTAACCACAAAACTTAGCCAATCTTTATTGGGTTTTCGATTTTTGGAAGTCGTGACTGCCACTTGATCCGCATTTTTGAGCAGATAACTAAAAGGCACCAACTTACTATTCACTTTAATCGTTGAGCAAGTAATACCTACTTCACTATGAATCGAAAAAGCAAAGTCCAATGCCGTTGCCCCCAGCGGAAGCACTTTCATGTCTCCTTTGGGAGTAAAAACGTGGACTTCTTCACTAAATAAATGAGATTTGAAATCTGACAAAAACTCTAAAGCATTGTGGTCTGAGCTTTCGATGGTGTCGCGGACAGTTTCTAGCCATTTTTCATAGACATTGTCGTCATTATCCTTGATGCCTTTGTATTTCCAGTGAGCCGCAAAACCACGTTCTGCGATCTCGTCCATCCTTTTGGAGCGAATTTGAATCTCCACAAAGCGGCCATAAGGCCCAATAACGGTGGTGTGCAAAGACTCGTAACCATTCGATTTTGGAGTGGTGACCCAGTCCTTTAACCTTTCGGGAATAGGACTATAAAAATCCGTGATAATAGAATATACCTGCCAACAAAGAGATTTTTCTTGCGAAAGGGGCACATCGATAATAATCCGAATCGCAAAAAGGTCATATATTTCTTCAAATTCGACTTCTTTCCCTAGCATCTTATTATGAATCGAATAGATGGACTTTGGGCGTCCGATGATTTCAAAAGGCACTTCCATCCCTTTGATGGCTCGGTTGAGTGGGCGTACAAATTGCTTAATGTACTCTGTACGGTCGCGTTTGGTCTCGTTGAGTTTGCGGCTTATTTCGTTATAGGTTTCTCTATCGGTGATTTTTAGCCATAGGTCTTCTAGCTCAGATTTAATGCTATAAATCCCCAATCTATGCGCCAAAGGAATGTAGATATATTTTGTTTCCGCTGCGATTTTTTGTTGCTTATGACCAGGCATCGAACCAATGGTACGCATATTATGAAGCCGGTCGGCTATCTTGATGAGTACCACACGAACATCAACTAAGAGTGTGCGGAGTACCTTGCGGAAATTCTCAGCTTGCGGGCTTTTTGCTGTATTGTCTGAATCTAACTTGGTTAGCCCATCTACAATCACGGCTATTTTATCTCCAAATTTAGCCCGGATATCTTCTAGCGTAACTGGGGTGTCTTCAACCACATCATGGAGTAGGGCGGCAATCACCGCTGTAGGGCCCAATTCAATCTCCTCTGCACAAATTGTAGCCACAGAAATGGGATGCGTGATATAGGGCTCTCCAGATTTTCGGCGTTGATCTTTATGGGCTTCCTTTGCCAGTTCAAAAGCCTTTTGGACGTTGAAACGGTCATCATTGTCCATCTTAGGACGGATGATTTTTAGTAATTTTGCGTAAGCGTCTTGTATGAGTATTTCGTCTTCCATGGCTATTCCTGTTATTCAAAAAAGGTGGCTACAAAGATAAGGAGTTTTTAAGAACATTATTTTAATGAAAAATAGAAAACTAAAAACTAGAAATTCGATTGTTAGACACCCGAACGGCCGTTCGGGGCGATATGTCAGCCCCGCAGCATCAAGCCCCCATCTTCTTGCGTTTAATCAAATAAGACTGTAATATTTCCTTAAAACCTTTATTGACATCAGCTTCCACAAAATCAATTTTGTATTGTAAGCACTTCATTTTTAGGTTTTCGGTGTAAGCCTTTACCTGTTGGGTATAATACGCTTTGATTTGGTTGGGTTGTAATTTTATCCGTTCTCCTGTTTCCATATCTTCAAACTCGTAGGGGCGATTTTCGTATTCAAAATCTATCTCCTTGTCTTTGTTGACCACATGAAAAAGAATCACTTCGTGCTTGCTATATTTCAAGTGTTGCAACGCCGAAAATAACTCATCCTGCCTAGAGACATCATCAAACATATCACTAAAAATAACCACTAACGAACGCTTGTGGATAGAGTCGGCCACTTGGTGAATGGCATCTGCGGCGTTGGTTTGTTTTTTGGTACCTACATCAGCCAACATTTTTTGCAAAAAGACAGTGAGTAATTTAAACTGTTGCGTGCTATTTTTTGCTTTGGTATGGGTTTCGATGCTTTCGCCAAAAATAGTCAGCCCGAAGGCATCCCGCTGTTTTTGGAGCATCCGCATCAAAGAAGTAGCAGCTAGTGCCGAAAATTCAAGTTTGCTCAATTGTGCGCCTTCTTCCGTATCGGCTCTCAGATTCATGGATGAGCTATGGTCAATAACAATTTGGCACCGTAGATTAGTTTCTTCTTCATATTTTTTGCTAAAAAGCTTGTTGGTGCGGGCATAGACCTTCCAATCTATGGTTTTGGTCGATTCTCCTTGGTTGTAGAGTCGGTGCTCGGCAAATTCGACAGAAAATCCATGAAAAGGACTCCGATGAAGCCCTATTATAAAGCCTTCGACCACCTGTTTGGCCAAGAGTTCTAGATTCAAATCCCGTGCATGATGCTTTTCAAAAATATCCATACGCAAAGAAACGAAAAATATCGCTAGGTGTTGCCTACTAAGGACTTGTAACTTTTGCGGAAGCCAACAAAAAAAGCCAGCTCCCCAACGGAAACTGGCTCATATCTTAAGAAGGTGCAAACTATGCTAATGCAGCTTCTATTTTTTGCGCAAGCTGAGCTTTAGAAGCGACTCCTACGTGTTTGTCAAAAATCTCCCCATCTTTTAGGATGATTACGGTAGGAATACTACGGATTCCATATTTTTGAGCTACTGTTGGATTGTTGTCAACGTCTAATTTGCCGATTTTTGCTTTTCCAGCATATTCTTGGCTCAAGGCTTCAATATGCGGCGCGATAATGTGACATGGGCCACACCATTCTGCCCAAAAATCTACTAAAGTTACGCCTTTAGCTTCTGTCTCAAAATTTGCATCTGTGAATTCGAATGCCATCTGTCTTTAAATTTTACTGTGAATACAAGCCCCTTTTTTTCAAAGGATTGCCTTATTAACACCACTTATAGGCATTTGGTTGCACTCAATTTGTCGTTTGCACGATATTAACAGTGCATTTGGTGCCTTTTGTCATCTCAACCTGGCAGCCTAATGTCGTTAAACTGAAGTACCGAAATTTAAATTACTTTTATACTAATTAAGATTTATCCATATATTTGCCCCATATTACCACGCCTATGAAGTCTCTATTTGCTATTTTCCTATTCCTACTCCTTTTGGGGTGTAAAACGGGGCAAGACGACAAAAAGTCTAATGATTCGGCTCAAATATCGCCCCTTTTTAAGAGTGCGGCACTGCTGACCTATCGCAATCATGCCAAAATTTTAGAAAATATTCCAGAGCTTGCGGAATTTAAGCAGGCAATATCGACTGCCTTGCGGCAAAAACAACCTGTTATTTTATTTCCTGATGATGAGTTGATTCTACGCGATTTGAGTTTTGCGCAAGCTGAAGCGCTCAAAAATAAAGAATTTACGGCTCAATTTTTTTTACCGCAGACCAACGAAGCTTTGCTCAATATGATTTTGGATATTAGAGCCCCAAAGCCAGCAGAATTAAGAAAAAATAAAATGCAGGGAGATTTGGTCTTAGTCGAAATGTATAATTTTTATTACAACACGGTCGTCCATGCCTTTTTGGATAAGACCACCCAAAAGGTCGTCAAAGTCTCTAGTGCCCCTGGTACACAGCCCAACTTGACCCAAAAATTAAAAAAAATAGCCACCCAAATCGCCTTGGCTTATCCTGATGTACAAAAACAATTAGGTATCCCTAATGCGCAGTTGTCCGACCAGTTTGAAGTAGCAATAAGAAATTCTAAAAGCGAAAGATTCAGGCATCTGTGTGCCGCTGTCACCATCACCCCAAAGGGAAAAGATAAAACGCTTTGGGTATTGGTCGATTTGACGACTTTGAAAGCTGTAGGTTTTCAGTGGATGCCGTTGTGGAATCCTAATCGCCCCCAATTAGTCACCGAAAGAAGCCTACAAAACGAAGTAGTTTCAGCATCCTATTGTAAGGATACTACGCGGTTGGAAAGGAATAATTGGGTCATTCATTATCAGTTGACCAATTCCGATGGGATAGAAGTTTTTGATGCATCCTATAAAGGAAATCCTGTCTTAAAATCCGCCAAATTAGTGGACTGGCATGTTAGCTATCCTGACAAAAAGGATTTTGGCTATTCGGATGCGATGGGTTGCCCCAAATTCAGCTCTGCAGCAGTAGTCGCCTTCGAACCACCTGAAATTCAATCAATTATGAAAGGCAGCGAAGAGATAGGTTTTTCTTTTGTGCAAGATTTTAGGAGTCCAGTTTGGCCCAAAGCCTGCAATTATCGCTACCAAAATCTCTTTGAATTTTATGCGGATGGACGCTTTCGTATTGCAGGAGTGAATTTAGGTTTAGGTTGTAGCAACAATGGCTGGTATCGCCCCGTCTTTAGGATAAATCTTGCGGACAAAAAAGGACAAAAAATAGCCGCATGGCAGGAAGGAAAATGGAAGACATGGGGTAAAGAAAATTGGATATTCCAAAAAGGGGAATCTAATTTTTCGCCGCAAGGCTATCAATTCAAAATATCCAATCCAGATGGGTCGGGTTATTATTTGGAACCCAACCAAGGACAATTTGGAGATCATAGTCGGGGCGACCATGCCTATACATTTGTGACGGTGGACCATATTGGAAAAGGAGAAGGGGAAAACGATATGCCCACATTAGGCCCGTGTTGCAATACCAATTTTGAGCAAGGTCCCGAGCAGTTTTTAAAACCAGCCGAGCCCCTAAACGGGCATAATATTATTTGGTACGTACCACAAATGAAAAACAGTGACAAAAAAGGCAAACAATATTGTTGGGTCGAGACCAGGGTAGAAGACGGTCACGAAGGATATCAAACATACAACGGGGTCGTCGGCCCCATGTTTGTCCCCTTCCCGTAAAGAAAATTCACGAATTTTCTCCCCCCGCCCCGTAAAGAAAATTCACGAATTTTCTCCACGGTCGCAGAAAATTCACGAATTTTCTCCACGGTCGCAGAAAATTCACGAATTCCCCCCACAAAAAAAAAAAAAATGTCAAGCAAGCAAGAGCACAATCAAAACAAAGAAATAAAAAATATATGGTGGATCCTGCCCAGTATGTTGATAATAGGTTTTCTAGGATGGCAAGTGAGTAGCAGTACCCAAGTAAGCCCCCAAGAAGCCCAAAAATTTAAAAAAACGCTCCAAGTAGGGAGAGTAGATGCTTGCGCAAAAAATCCAAGTTTTCCCACAAAATCGGGGTTGAAACCCCCATTTTTTATCGATTTACGTCAGGCAGACGGCCCTGGGTTGAAGATAATAGAAGCCCGAAAAAACGGCAAAGTATTGCAAAATAAGGATTGGAGTAAAGCAGGCACGTTAGGGCCTTACACATTGGACAAGAACGGAGTGATTTATACGGCACCGATTCCTTTTGTAAATTTACGAGACCGACCCATGTCCATCTATAATCAAATATTAAAAATAGATGAGCGGACAGGAGAAATGGATGATTTTATGCACTTGCCACCGGCCGCTGAACCGACCCAGGAAAACGCCTATGGAATTGTAGGTATGTCCTACGATTGTTCCAATCATAGTATATATGTTTCGTCGTTGGCAGGTTCTGGAGCAGAAAGTGAAGTGGGACGGATTTTTCACATAGACCTAGCGACCAAAAAAATACTCCACCAATTAGATGGATTTGACGCATTAGGGTTGGGTGTTTTTAATATGAAATCAGGAAAGAAATTATTTTTGGGGCACGCTCGTTCGCCGGAGATTTTTTCAATAGACTTGGACGAGAAAGGGGATTTTGTGGGGAAACCAAAATTTGAATTTTCCTTAGCCGCAATGGAAGGGGGCAGTTATGATAATGCCCATCGTATCCGTTTTTTGAGAGATAACATAATGAAAATCAAGGGGATAGAGTTTAGTTTTTCGCTGATAGCAGCTAGTGACCCACAGCGTAATATCTATTTGTTTGATTATGATTCTGTAGGAGACAAATGGAAATTTAGAGAAGCTCATCCCCAGTAATCTAGTGGGCTAGAGCAAAGAACCATTCAAAAATAGTTACCAAAAATAAAACAAGATGCCAAAATACGTACTCCTTTTATTTATTATTCTTGTCCTGTCCTGCCAAGACAAACAAAATAGTTTTGTCACGACAAGTGAAGCCCATTTAGACGATGAAGTTTTGTATGAGATGGCGAGCACTTATTTGTTTGCCTTACCCCATACAGCAGCAGATGAAGCCCATCCAATAACCGATGATTTAGTAAAGTTAGGCAAAGAATTATATTTTGAAAAAGCCATATCGCTTGACAAAACGGTGAGTTGTAATACCTGTCACCCATTGGATAATTATGGAGTAGATAACAAGCCTTTATCAGAAGGAGTAGGTGGCGCAAAAGGAGCTCGAAACAGCCCAAGCACTTACAATGCGGCTTTGCATTTGGCGCAATTTTGGGATGGACGCGCCAAGGATGTTGAAGCGCAGGTCGAAGGTCCATTGCTCAACCCTGACGAGATGGCCATGCTGTCCAAAGAAGCCGTGGTTCAGCGCCTAAAACAGCTACCGAAATACAAAACTCTTTTTGCGGAAGCATATCCAAAAAATACGCAGATTACCTACCCAAAAATTGCGCAAGCCATCGGTGCGTTTGAGCGCAGCTTGATGACGCCAAGTCGATTAGATGATTATTTGGAAGGGGACTTGTCTAGCCTGTCTATCCAAGAGAAGCAAGGACTAAAAAAGATGCTGGATTTTGGCTGTATCCCTTGTCATAGCGGGAGTACGATGGGTGGCGTGATGTATCAAAAGTTTGGGTTATTCGATGAATATCAACGTTTTACAAAGAGTGAAAATTATGATGCAGGCAAAATGCTCGTGACCGAATTGCCTGGCGATAAAGATGTATTTAAGGTTCCTTCCTTGCGGAATGTAACCCAAACCGCCCCCTATTTTCATGATGGCTCGGTGGAGAATCTTGAAGACGCTGTTCAGATTATGGCTAATTTACAGCTTGGGCGCACGCTGTCCGAGCAGGACATAAAAGATATTGTTGCTTTTTTGGGGGTGTCGGCTGATTGGCGGGGCGATTCGGAGTCTGGTTTCTTAAACCTTGACAAGCAAATGACGGAAAAATAAAAATACCAAGGTTGGCTAAAAACAAAAGGAAGAACGCTTTAATCAGCGCCCTTCCTTTCTAGCAGTCGGGATGACAAGATTTGAACTTGCGACCCCTGGTCCCCCAGACCAGTACTCTAACCGAACTGAGCTACATCCCGAATCGTAGCGCAAAGGTAATAATCTTTTAGTGAGTAACAAAAAATACGGGCTAGAAGTGGCACAAACCAGCAAGTTATTATTCTATTTTGCCAAAAAGGGCTAGAAGAGACTCCATTTCTATTCCATTCTCTTCAAGCGTAGCGAAAAGCATTTCAGAATTAGAAGGCTCATATCTTTTTTCTGCTTTTGCTTTTTTCATTTCTACTTTTTTCTTTTTAGCCCAATTTTTTGGATTTTTGGCGATAGCTAGCATTTTCAATTGTTGTTTGGCTAGTTCTTTTTTTACTTCTTTTCCATTATGTAGCAAATCTACAGCCTCCAAAAAATCTATGTAATAGGAAGCCACCCGCGTAAAATGTGTAAAGAATTCTTTTGGATAAGCTACTTTTTGACCAATAATCTGTGTCATTGCAACTTCGACACTTTTAGAATTGTAAATTTCACTCAAATCTGCATCATCTATCTCATCTGGAGAATTTTCACAGAGACCAAATAAAACAACAGAGAATATATCAATAATCTTTATATGAAAATTCTTTTCTTGAGGGGTGAGTTGTTCAAAAAAAGGGCTCTGCTCAAATGCTCGTATGGAAAGGGCTTGAGAAAACGTAACTTTTAATGCATCAAATTGCCCAACGTCCTGGATATCAGAATCAATAGCATCATTCCAGTGCGCAGATAATGCTTTTTCGTACTCTTCATCCGTGTCTCTTCTCTTTGCTTTTATACAGTCAGCTGTATCAAAAAACATCATAATGTGGTTGTCGTCTTCGTCGTAATGATAGTACTCTTCGAGCTCATCAGTGAGAGACAAAATACTCTTAGCATCCAATCGAATCAATAGAGCGATGGGAGTGATAGCATGGACTTTGCCTGCAAAGCCATTAACGCTGATGTTGCTACCAATTGGATAGCTGCCTTTTTTTATCTTTACGTAGTCGTTTCTTTTTATCATGGTGGTTTTGATTAGTTATGTTGCAAATTTAAGAAAAAAAATGGTAACCATTTAGGTAGGCGAAAAAACATTTTTGTCAAAAAAATGCCCTACCTAAATAGTTACAAAGAAAAAAACTTACCTTTGCGCTGTATTTGGTTTCCGTAAGGGATGAAAAGGGAATTTGGTGCAATTCCAAGACAGTTCCCGCTGCTGTAATTCATGTGATTTTTGGTTCATCATGCCACTGTTTTGATAAAAAATGGGAAGGCGAACCAAACTAGTGATAAGTCAGAATACCTGCCAACTACTTGATTTCCAAAGTTTTCGGTGAAAAGACAATTGGATAGATCTTCCTTTGCGCAAGCTTTTGCGTTAGGTGCTATCTGCACAGAGAACTTTGGGCTTTTTTTTAATTTTTCCCGAAAGGGACTAAAGTCCAAAAGTTATGAATTTTAAATTTTTAATGACGCTTGCTGTTACATTGATGACAGTCAGCTTATTTACGGCTTGTAAGCCTGACCCCGAACCAGATCCAATCCCGACAACCCCACAATATCAAAAGAAAGGGGTGTTTATGCTTAGTGAAGGTGTATTTTCAAGTGGCTCGGGCAGTCTAGCTTTCTATGACAATGAAGACAATAAACTAATCTCCGATGTCTTTCAAACTCAAAATAACGGCGCTTTGATCGGAAATGTCTTTCAATCTATGGCTTTCGCCAATGACAAAGCCTTTTTGGTCGCCAATAATGCCCAAAAAGTAGAAGTCGTCAAGCACGATGATTTTGTGTCTGTGGGTACAGTGACTGGCTTGGATCAGCCAAGATTTGTCGCCGGAAGAAATGGTTCGGAAGTATATGTTAGCCAATGGGGCGCATCAGGTAGCGACGGTCAAATCAAAATCGTTAACACCGACAATTATACGATTGTTGATTCGATTGTAGTAGGTGGTGGTCCGGAGCAGCTATTGATTTCGGATGATAAATTGTATGTCCCGAATTCTGGTGGTTGGGGCAACGATTCGGTCGTCTATGTCTATAATACTACGGATAATAGCTTTATAAAAACCATTCCGGCAGGAGGTTGCCCTACGCGCATTATCAAGTCTGATGATGGCGTCATTTGGGTTTCTTCGACGGGGTGTTATGTCGCCAACGGAGCTATCGCAAAAATTGAAAATGACCAAGCTACCAATATTTATGAGTTTACTCATGGGCAAATCAACAGCTTTGATGAGTCACCTGACGGAAGTATGTTGTTTTTGATTCGCAATCAATTTGGTGCAGCAGACGGCCAAGGAGTTTATCGCTTTAACAAGGCGACATCTACCTTTGAAGGTACGCCTGTTATTGACGGTTCTTTTTATGGAATTGGCGTGGACAAGACCAATAAAAAGCTGTATCTAGGTCAAGATGACGGCAGCGACAATGGCAAAGTCTATGTGTATGATTTGGATGCTTCTAACGAGCCTACGTTGGTCGATTCGATGAGTGTTGGACGCTTCCCTAATGGATTTTTATTCCAAGATTAGGATCCGCTTGCGCAAAAAATAATTGGAAGGATGGTTGCTTATAGCAATCATCCTTTTTTTGTCTCGAACGCACCGTGTATGTGCCCCGCTGGCGGCCGCTGGCGGGGCCAAATTTGGTAAAGACCCAAATAAAAACGGAACCATCGTTAGTCAAATTTGGGGGTGGAGTGCTCAAGCCCGCGGTTTTGTTTTGGATTCATTGGTAGTTCTTGGGTTGTCCATTCACTAAGGTTTTGTCTTTAAATCTGCCATTTAGTCGAAAAACCAAAGGCTAACGTAGCAAAAGGCAGTACTTTTGTGCCAAGGATAAATGTTTCTCTGCCGAATATTCCCGCAAGGAATACCCTTTGAAAAAAAAAGATTAAATTTGTGGACACAAAACCAAAAATATGAGTGATCAACTAAAAGACCTTTTTGCGCAAGCAGCAGGAGCCGATGAAAAAAGCCTAAGTTTTTTGATGAAAGCCCTTTCGGAAAATGACCTTTCGGGGTTTGATTATATTCAATTTAAGCAGTCGGTAGCGGCTCTAGGCAAGATGAATATGGATGAAGCCACTGCCTTTAAATCTGCTTTTGCCACGGCTTCTACCATGGGGTTGACCAAAGGAAAGTTGATAGAGACGGCTGGATATTACCGTAACATATTGGTTAAGGAGCAGGATAATTTTGCGAAAGCACTAAGCAATCAGCTAGCGACCAAAGTCGAAGCCAAAAAGAAAGATGTCGAAAAATTAAAATATCAAATTGATAAAAATAAGGAGCAAATCAAGAAATTACAGGATGAGATTGCTACTTATTTGGATCAAGTGGAGTCCACCGAAGCTTCCATTGTGGAAGAAGACAATCGTATTACGGCTGCCAAAGAAAAATTTGAGCATACCCACAAATCGGTGCTCTTGACCATTGATCAGGATATCGAAAATATCAACAAATATCTAGGAGCATAATAAGCCATGGCCAAGAAAAAAGCATTTTGGACACAACCAGAAGGAGTTACTGGTGGGATTTTTCTTGCGGCAATGATTGCGGGTCTGGCCTATGTGGCTGTGGCTGTGTTGCCGCCGCTGGTAGTGATATTGCAGAGTACATTATATCTAGCCATTTTGGCTGGCGTGGTTGGGGTGATTGCTTACATGGCGATGGATAGTCGGGCGCGTAGTCTTGTAAGCAATGCCTATCAATCGGCGATGCGTTGGATTACGGGTATTTTTGTAAAGATGGATCCGATTTCTATCTTGCATAGTTATTTGGATGACCTTGCGGCAAATATCACAGAACTTAGTGGGCAGATTGGTGAGCTGCGTGGGCAGATGCGTAATTTGGAAGCCATCATCAAAAAGAATACGGCTGATATCAATAAAAATCTACTCCTTGCGGAAAAAGCACGTGCACAGAATGATCGAAAATCTTTGGTCATCGCGACCAGAAAGGCGGGTAGGTTAAAGGAATCCAATGCCAAATACGCTGTATTGGATAAGCAGATGAAGCATTTGTATAAGATATTGACTCGGATGTATGAGCATTCGGAGATTTTGCACGAAGATACTCAGGATCAAATTGCTATCAAAGAAGTAGAGTATCGAGCTATAAGGGCGTCTAGGAGTGCCATGGAAGGAGCCAAAAATGTGATTTCGGGTTCGAGTAAAAAGGAGTTATTTGAGCAGTCGATGCAAGCGATTTTGGAAGATGTCGCTCAGAAAACGGGGGAGATGGAGCGTTTTATGGATTTGTCTAAGAATTTTATGGATACGATGGACTTGCAAAATGCGGAGTTTGAAAGTGAAGGCTTGGCGCTTTTGGATAGTTTTGAGAGCTCTTTGTTAAAAGATACTCCGCTCGACCTAGACCAAAAAACACAAAAGGTCAAAGAGAAGTTGCGAAGAGAAGATGATGACGAGAATATTTATGATGAGTTGTTTTGAGCCAGTAAGATGGGCTTTAGCCCGTCGAATGCAACGTGCTGCCGCCCGAGACAATGTTTTTAAACACATAGAAGCATAGGAGCATAGTGCTACCGCCCACGGATTGGGTGTCATGCAACGCCGCAACGTGCTACCGCTAGGGAAAATATTTTAAACACACAAAGTCATAAGTCAAATTAAACCATTAGAAGCCTTCTTCGTTGTTTAGCTACAAGAATAAAAAAAATACATTGAAAAAGAAAGGAAGAGTTTTGGTGGCCATGAGTGGTGGAATTGATAGCACGGTTACGGCGTTGTTGTTAGAAGAGCAGGGGTATGAAATCGTGGGGATTACCATGAAGACATGGGATTATGCCAATTCTGGTGGTTCGACCAAGGAAACGGGCTGTTGTAGCTTGGATTCTATCAATGATGCACGTGGGTTGGCAGTAAATTTGGCTTTTCCCCATTTTGTGATAGACATCCGAGAAGATTTTGGGAACTATGTGATTGATAACTTTAAAAGTGAATATCTAGCGGGGCGTACGCCCAATCCCTGTGTTTTGTGTAATACGCATATCAAGTGGGAAGCCTTATTGAAGCGGGCGGATGCGATGGATTGTGAATTTATTGCGACGGGGCATTATGCCAAAATTAAGCAAAAAGATGGGCGGTACTATATCACGCGTCCCAAAGATAGATTTAAGGATCAAAGTTATGTATTGTGGGGTTTGACACAGGAGTTATTGGCTAGGACTTTATTTCCTTTGGCGGATTTAACCAAGACGGAAGTACGCCAAATTGCTTATGATCGGGGATACACTGAATTATCTAAAAAAGGGGAGAGTTACGAGATTTGTTTTGTGCCTGATAATGACTATCGGGGTTTTTTGAAAAGGAATATACCAGGGTTGGAAGAGCGAGTGGCTGGTGGGACTTTTATAGATACAGAAGGCAAAGTGTTGGGGACGCATCAAGGGTATCCATTTTTTACAATTGGGCAACGAAAGGGTCTAGGAATCGCTTTAGGAGTGCCAGCTTATGTTGTTGATATACAGCCTGATACGAATACGGTGGTTATAGGATATGAGAAGGATTTGATTCGGAATGGGATGCGGGTATATGATTTGAATTTTCAAAAATATGCTTCGATAGAAGATGGTATGGAAGTGAAGACGATGATACGATATCATGATAAGGGGACGATGAGTTTGTTGCGTAAATTTGGAGACAATGTGGATGTAGAGTTTTTGGCGAATGTCAAAGGTGTTGCACCAGGTCAGTCGGCCGTCTTTTATGAAGGAGATGATGTGATTGGTGGTGGATTAATATCTATGGAACGCCCAGATTTTGGCACGCCGCACCCCGTAGAGCCGAACGGCCGTTCGGCTTCGTGACAAGAAAAAAAATAACCAGTAAAGGTACAATATGCCACCAATAAAAATACCAATCATTGAACCGATATCATACCACCAGAGAAATAACGGAACGGCCGTTCGGCTTCGTGATGCCATCAGGCATCGTAGCGAGAATAAGAAATGGCAACGTTCCGTTATGAAAAATACACGCAGAAAAATAATAAATAAATGACCAAGATTTTGTATTTCATAATCCCCATTTTATTTTTGGGGTGCGCGAAACGGGAAATAGACGACCATCAAACGGATATGGGCTATGACTATTTTCCTGTAAAGGTCGGGCAATATCGGGTGTATGCGGTTGATTCCATTGTTTTTGGGCAAAGTGGAGCGGACACTACCTCCAGCCAAATCAGAGAAAGTATAGTGGAAAAAATAGTAGAAGGTCAAGATATAAAATATAGAGTTTTACGGGAATGGCGCCAGAATGTTAGTGACAATTGGCATACTAATACCGTTTGGTGGATTGTCAAAGAAGATAACCGAATCATCCAAACAGAAGAAAATTTGAAATTTATCAAACTGACCTTTCCCGTTCAACTAGGGACTACATGGGATGGCAACGCTTTCTTTGATGACCGAACCACCGTGAAAATTGCCAGTGAAAACTTGGAGTTTTTTAAGGAATGGGACTATCAAGTAGTCGGCGAAGGGGACTATGTGCTAAACAATGAGACTTTCGATAATATTTTTGTGGTCGAAGAAGCAGATTTTGAGACATCTATAGAATTGCGCAAGTCCACAGCGATCTATGCCAAGGGGGTAGGTTTGATTGATAGAAGACAGCAAATCCTTGATACTCAATGTATTACGTGTACAGGCGATTGGGCAGAGAAAGCAGAAAAAGGGGTGATTTTAACACAATTATTGATAGAACATAACTAATGCAAGAAGACTATATTCAGATAGGGCGATTGGGCAAGCCATTTGGTTTAAAAGGAGCGATAAAGGTACAGATATGGGATGAATATGTCGGTTTGGTGCCGCCCAAAAATGTAGTTTTTGTGCAGCAGGGTGGGGATGTGATTCCTTTTTTCTTTACGTCGTTTAAGGAGCAAGGCGTGCATCTGTTGGTTACTTTTGAAGATGTCGACAACCCGAATGCGGCGCACCAAATAGCCAAGAATAATATTTTTGTGCGCAAGCAGGATATGCCTAGTGAGTTTTTAGAAAAAGAAGAGTCCGAAATGGAAGCGCTTCTAAATTTTGAGATTATGGACAAAAACTTGGGAGTAATCGGTCCGATTATTGATTTTGACGAAAGTCCGTTTCAGACGGTCGTTTTGGTAAAATATAAAGATAAAGAAGTGATGATACCTTGGGTAGAAGCCTATATACTCGGCTTTGACCCCCAGAAAAAGGTCATCAATATGGATTTGCCTGAAGGACTTTTAGATTTAGGCTAAACAGTTAGACCTTTTTGGAGTTATGAAGCATACACAAATACGAGCAAGCAATGACACCCATTTTTAGATTTAAAAAGTTTGATGTTCAGCAGGAAAAATCTGCGATGAAAGTCAATACCGATAGCGTATTGTTAGGCTCGTGGGTGCGTGTAGAAAATAAAGATAAAATCCTTGACGTGGGTACGGGTACGGGGCTGATTGCGTTGATGATGGCACAGCGTACCGAGCAGGCGATTGTCCACGGTGTGGAGATAGAAGAAGGAGCCTACGAAGAAGCGATGGAGAATTTTGCGCAAGCTAAATGGAGTAATCGCTTGGAAGCTTTTAAGTCGCCCATCCAGGATTTTGAACATGAGTTGGCTCCTTATGATTTGATTATTTGTAACCCACCATTTTTTACGGGGGGCACCCTTTCGGAAAATCAAAAGCGAAGTAGTGTGCGGCATACCGTAAAATTGCCGAATAATGAGCTTTTACGTTCTGTACGACGTCTTTTGTCGAAAGACGGACGATTTGCAGTAGTTTTGCCTTATATCGAAGGGCTTCGGTTTGTTGAAATGGCAAAGACCTATGGATTTTGTTTGTTTCGCCAAGCCGAAGTCCGCCCTAGAGCCGACCGCAATGTGAATCGGCTCTTGATTGAGTTTGGGCTTCATAAATGCGAATCTCTTGAAACTACTAAAATTGCTATCTATAAGAGCGATGATTCTCGAGAATATACGCCGGCTTATATGGAGTTGACTAGTGCGTTTTATTTGAAGCATTAGGCCTTGCAAATTTATTTGCAAGCCGTAGAGCCAATTCAAGAATTGGCTGCGAGTATCGCCGTAGAGCCAATTCAAGAATTGGCTGCGAGTATCGCCGTAAAGCCAATTCAAGAATTGGCTGCGAGTATCGCCGTAAAGCCAATTTAAGAATTGGCTCCAGGTGTCCCACCAGTTAAAATTCCTTTTGGATTGGAAGTACAATTAAAAAAGCCTTTCGGAGACCGAAAGGCTTTTTTAAGCAATAGAGTTAAACTTTTAGTTTTGAATCACTACGCGGCGAGTTTCCATGCCATTTTTAGAGATAAGGCGTAGGAAGTAAGTGCCGTTGGATAATTTAGTGTTGGGCATGGAGATGACCTGTTTGCCTGTATTTACTTTCAAATCTTTGGTGCTAAGGACTTGCCCGTTGACAGCAACTAGTTGAGCGGTGATCTCAAGCGCTTTGTCTAGTTCGATGGCAAATTTAAGCGTAGAAGCAGTAGTCGGATTAGGGATGACATCCCAGGCATTAATTTCTTTGATATTAGAAGTTGCCAAGGGACTAGCTTTAAATTTCCATTTAGGAGAAGTTAAGCCGTTCATACAAGAAGCACCGTCATTAAAAGGGGTGACTTTCCAATAATATTTCTTATTCGCAGTAAGCTCGGGGAGTTCTTTTTGGGACTCAGTAACAATGTAATTTTGCGTAAGCGACGAGAAATTAAGAGATCTGGATACTTCAAGTAAGTAATACTCGGCATTGGGGACATCGTTCCAATCTAGTGTGACACCAATATTACTGGCTAGGTTTTCATTATTACCAGGCCATACCAAGGTCGCTGGCTCTGTTACTTGAGTCGTATTAGGGACATAAGAAGATTGCCTGATATAGTCTCTGCTAGATTTTGCATAATCACCATACATCGCATTGATTTGGTCAGGGGTAAATGTATAAGGATAGCACTCACTCAAGGCAAAAGAGCCCATTTGATTATTTTCCAGGGGGTCAACAAGAATGCCTTTGGGGTCTTTGGCACCACCAGTGTAATTGCATGAAAAATCCAACCCACCAAAGCCATAATCAGGTGGCGTATCACAAAGTAAGTCTCCAGCAATAGTACAATTACTTCCATCTTGGTTTTCGGTAAGTCCGCCCGTAGGGTCGTTGACTGGAGCAATGGGCCAATTGGGGTAAGATGAATCAAACCCCCCAATCAAGGGCCAACCAAAATAAGTATGTAGCAGGCTAAAAAAGTGACCGATTTGGTGAGATAGTTGATTGGTACCATCTTCAGATTCTTTCTTTACAAGCACTATCCAGTCATTATTTGGGTCAAAGTAGCTGATGTTAGAACCTTGCGTATTGGAGCTAGTCGTGTTTACCACAAAAACATTGATAGCGTGGGCATCTTTTAATGTTAGCATTTGATTTTTGGCTAGTGTGCTGGTGCGAGAATCTTCAAAGATAGCCGTACTGTTGAAATAACTGAAATCCGCGTCTTTTAGATAAAATTGAAAATCGGTGTTACTAAAATCTTCGTTGAGTATGCATAATTGATTTAGGATGTCATATTCCTTGACTCGGCCGTTGCCAACGGAATCGGCAATTAGGTGAAATTTAACAGGTACATATTTGCTGTCTTCGGTCTGGGTGATGTCTAATTTTTGAAATAGTGCTTTACTGGCTTTTAATTGGTCAACGGAAGCCTTAGTTTGTTCAGTCCCGCAGGGTGCTGCTTGCGCAAAAAGCTGAACACTGGTGAAAAGAATGCTTAAAAGGGTAATTATTGGTTTCATGATTTTGTTTTTTAATATAATTGATACGGAGATAACGAAGAGCAAGCAGGATTCGTTGATTAATTGGTGGGAATATATTATCCAACAATGGTTCGGTCATTATTTTGGCAAAAAAGAAGCAACTAACCCCATAAACACGGGCTTTTTTCTGTTTAATGCAAGTTATGTCTTTGGTTGAGTTGCGTAAAATAGAAGTTAATGCCTGATTCGAAGTTAGAAAAAATAAATAGGCGATCGACCTAAAACCCCTTCGGGGTTTCCCTACTTAGCCCATAGCTTCACTATGGGCTAAGAAAGGTTTGTGTTGTAAATACGTAGGCGTAGCGGGTCACGATGGAGACTTCTGACGCTGAGTAAGGTGAAATTTGAAGACTTTTGACAGGGATTTCTTTTTATTCAAATATCTTCAAATTTTGCCTTAATCAAGGAAGACGTTGGAGGCGTGGCAGGTT